>CAZFAW010000283.1:0-4078 GCA_964517015.1 uncultured Chryseobacterium sp. | reverse complement strand
GAAGAGTCCGCCCATGGCTTTCTCCACGGTGTCCTTCGCGCCGTTCACGTACGCGTTGATGCGCTCCGTGGACAGCTGGTTGGCTTCGATGGCGAACACGGTGAAGCCTTTGCGCTCCACCAGGTAACGGAACAGGTGATGCTTGGCCACGAAGAACTCGTGCGTGCCGTGCGTGCTTTCGCCGAGGGAGACCACCTGCGCCTGGCCAACGATGCGGTCGAACGCATCATAGCCTGCGGGCCATGGATCGCCGGTCGTTACCGGAAGTCGCAGCACATCGATGGATGCGGCGTGCGCGCGCAAGGCCTCCAGGTCGGAGGCGGACGGTGCTGTGCCGCACGGCAGCTCGGTGAGCGGCGTTCCATCGGACGTCAAGGTGAAGGCATCGAACCACACCGGTCCGCTGCTGAGGGCTTGCACGGTGATCACGAGCTGATAGTCGTTCGCACCGATGGGTAGCACGAGTTCCGCCGATCGCCAGGTGGATGCATCCGTTCGGAGAAAGACCACGCTGTCCATCTGGCCGGGCTCGCCCCAGGTGTTGAGGTACACACACGCATCGGCACCAGAAGAATGGACCGTGAGCGCAACGCGTTTCCCTTGCAAGGACACCGTAGGTAGCCGCCGCATCATGGCGTGCACAGGTGGCGCCGTGCTGCTGTCCGCCGGTGGAAGATCGAGCCGGAAGCTGTACCGACCCTCCTTCACCGTGGTGCTGTCCATGGTGCTGGTGCCCGCGTTCCACATCCAATGCGCTTCCCACCCCCACGGTCGATCGGTGCCGGTTACACCGGGTACCTCGAAGCCTAGGTTCAGCGGTTGTTGGGCTAGGCCGTGGAGCGCGAGCGACCCAGCGAGGAGGTACGCCAGTGGGCGAAGCATGGGGAACATGAAGTGGTGGCTCAAGGTAGCAGCGCTCCCACTCGGTCCGTCCCTGGAGAATGGTAGAAGCGAGCGCCAGCGCCATGAGTACCATGCTGCGGGTTTCGCAGCGCGAACACGAACGGAGCGGTTCCACATACGGCTGCGAAGCAGTGTCGGTACATTGCGTCCATGCACCTGCGCGCCCTGCTTCTGCTACCGCCGTGCCTGCTAGCGCTGGCGTGCACCGCGCAGGCCGATACCAGCTTCTGGGGCCGCCGCGATACCGTGCTGGCGCCTGCGCCTGATGGGAAGAAGGTGCGCGTGGCCATCTGGGACAGCGGTGTGGATACCGCCTTGTTCCGCCACCAGCTGGCGCGCGATACGCAGGGGCATGTGATCCTGCGCGGCTACGACCCCTTCAAGGACCGGCAGGATACGCCCATGGCCCTGTTGCCGGACAGCATCGCGCAGCACGCCGCCGAACTGACCGAGGCCCTGCGCGGCTTGGACGACATGGATAGCGGCGTGGACAGCGACGCGGCGCGCGCGCTGGACCGCTGGATGAAGGCGCACACCACCGCGCAGCAGGACAGTTTCTACGCGGCGGTGGATCGCTACAGCGGCTATGTGCACGGCACCGCCGTGGCGGACATCGCGCTGGCGGGCCTGCCGGATGCGGAGATCCTGATTGCGCGCATGGAGTGGTGGCACGGCTCGCCACCGGTGCCCTGCTGGAGCCGCGCGCTGGCGGACAAGGAGGCCGCCTCCATCCGCGACCTGCTGGACTTCATCGTGGCGCAGGGCGCGCGCGTGGTGGTGATGTCGTGGGGCCGCGCCGAGAAGGGCTACCTGGACAACCTGAAGGAGTGCGCACCGGACCTGCCCGACAGCGCGCGCGCCGCGCTGGCCCGGTACACCATCGAACGCATCCGCGCCGAACTGATGGCCGGCATGCGCGCCGCGCCGAACGTGCTGTTCATCGGTGCTGCGGGCAACGCGGGCAAGTCGTTGGAGCAGGCGGACCAGGCCACGCGTTTCACGCTGCCGAACTTCCTGCTGGTGGGCGCGGCCGACAGCCAGGGCAGGCCTGCGAGCTGGAGCAACAGCGGTGCGGAGGTGGGCTTGCTGTCCCGTGCCGAGCGGGTGCCCGCGCGGTTCCCCGATGGCAGCTGGTCCCACCCGTCGGGCACGAGCATGGCAGCTCCGGTGCTGGCCAACGCGGCGGCGAAAGTGCTGGCCGTTTCGCCGGAACTCACAGCCGTGGAGCTGCGCGCGATCCTGGAGCGCACCGCCACACCAAGTGGTGATGGACCGCGCGTGCTGCATACCAAGGCGGCGGTTAAGGCGGCGGGGGCGCACTGAGCGATGCGGAGGCCGTTGATGCGGCCAGCCAACTGATCATGAGCGCGGGCATGTAAGTTTGAGCATGGAGCGACAGCCCACGCAGTTGCCTTCGATCGTCCGGCGCACGTCATGGTTCTGGATCGCCTGCGCGATCCTTCAAGCCTGTTCAACGCCGGGTTTTAACGAACGCGCGGCCTACCTGAGCTATAGCGATCGTGGTGATTCGCTTTACCAGGCCGGGCGCTACCGCGAGGCGGCGATCGACTATAGCCGCGCGGTGGCCCTGCTTCCGGAAATGGCGCGGAGCAACGATATGTACAATGCCGCGTGCAGCTGGGCGCTGGCCGGTGAGACGGACAGTGCGTTCTTCCACCTGCAGCAGGTGGCCACCATGCGTGGCTATGCGCGGCCGGGTCACTTGCAGGAGGATGGCGATCTGCAAACCCTGCACGCTGATGCGCGTTGGGCGCCGCTGGTGGAAACGGTGAAGCGTAACCGCGAGAAGCAGGACCACCTGAGCAAGGCGATGTGGAAGGATGATGTGCGCGAGCTGAGGACCCTGCTGGACTATTGGCACATCAACGCGTACGCCACAACCTCCGCGGCCGTGTGGGACCGTGAAGTGAACGCGTTGCTGGAGCGCATCGACGGGTTGGATGATGATCGGATCATCCTGGAGATCCAGCGGATCGTGGCGCTCGCGGGCGATGGTCACACCTCCTTCTTCTCGACCGATCAAAGCGTCGTTGACTTCCAGTACCTCCCAGTGGTGTTCTCGCAATTCGAGGAAGGGCTCTTCGCGATCTCCGCAGGGGACAGCCTGACCGACATCGCGGGTCTGCGACTGGTCGCGATCAACGATATGCCCATCGAAACCGTGCGGGAGAAGCTGATGCCCTACATCCCCCGGGACAACGATGCGGAGATCACCTATACCTACCCGGACCAGTTGCAATGCACCAACCTCTTGCATCACCTGGGCATCACGCCCACGCGCGATGAGGCCGTGCTCGTCTTCGACGCCGGCGGGAAGCCATTGCGCCGCACCGTGCGTGCGATGACCGGTGAGCAGCTGAACGAGGTGCACTGGACGGCCGCCCGAGCGTCATTGAACGCGATCGCCTCTTCGGCCCATCCGACCTTCCTCTTCTCGAATCCCACGACGATCCCCCGGTTGATGAGCCGACCGAACTATTGGAGCCAGGTGTTCGAGCCGGAGAAGGTGGTCTTTGTGCAATACCTCACCTGTTGGGACCAGGAGGGCGGGCCATCATTCAAGCAGTTCGTGGACAGTGCCGTCTTCGCTTACCTGGATGCGCATCCGGATCATCGGCTCGTGGTGGACATGCGCTACAACTCCGGTGGCGAACCGCGCACGGCGGCACCGCTCATCGCAGGTATCGAGGCGAGGTCGGCGCTCTTCGCCCAAAACCCACCGACGGTGCTGGTGGGCACACGCACCTTTTCCGCAGCCGCTACAAACGTGTGCCAGCTGAAGGACCGTTGTCGTGCGAGGCTGATCGGCCAGTTGAGCCGCGCACGGCCCTACAGCGCGAGCGAGGGGCGCAGCTTCTCGTTGAAGAACTCCGGTTGCGTGATCTCCATCAGCACACAGTTCGTGCAGCGGCTGCCAGGAGTGAAGGACCCGTACATCCCCATGGACGAGGTGGTGCCGATGCGCTTCAGCGAATACATCCAGGATGTGGATGGGACGTTCGAGGGGGCGTTGGGGAGGTAGGACCAAGAGCAGGAGAACGAACTTCGCATGGTGCAACGCCTCTCCCTCCTCCTCTGCCTGTTGCTATCGATCACCGCACGCGGACAACGCGCGCCTGCCGGTGTTCCGCCTGCCTGCCGGCAGGCAGGCTGG
>CAZFAW010000282.1:2857-4090 GCA_964517015.1 uncultured Chryseobacterium sp. | reverse complement strand
TTGCCGAAGGCGCAGCGCATCGGCGCGGTGTACCTGGAACGCCTGCTCGCGGGCGACTTCGATCCGAAGCCCGGCGATCCCGTCATGGATTGGAGCGCGCACCCCGACGACGGGTTGCAGCAACGGGATGCCCACGGCCATGGCGGGGGCGGGGCGAAGAGCGGGGCCATCGGCGCGCTCGATTGGACCTGCGGCGAAAGCAACAACAGCGAGTACATGCGCGGCCTGGTGGTGGCCAGCACCTTCTTCCTCGAGAGCAACGGGGCGATCGATCCCGACCTGTACACGTGGACCACGGCGCACATCGACGATGTGAAGGCCCAGGTGATCGATGCCTGGAGCATCTGGAGCTACACGGCCAGCCTGTACGGCCAGAACCTCACCGCCGTGATGAACTGGCTGGAACCGTCCGGTGGCATGTCCGTGCAGCCTTATGAACCCGTGACACGCTCCAGTGCACAGGATTACCTCTGGATCGATGCCTGCCTGACGAACCTGGGGTACTCCGGGGCCGGGTTCGCCAAGATCGATGCGTTCAATCGCGACATGCGCACCACGTTCACGGCCGATCACGCCGTCAGCGCGTTCATCGCCTACAACCCGCCGGGATCGGGCGCACCCAGCCAGTTCACCGATGGCAAGATCGGCTATGCCTACCTGGGCGGCCCCTACACCCAGCTGCTCTACAAAGCGAACGGTTGGAGCACCAGCCAGGTGAACCGTGTGTACGGGCACGAGACCGGTCACCTCTTCCACGCGTTCGACGAGTACGCGGCCTCGGGCGCGGCCAATTGCGCGCGCACCTTCAACGGCCGGCAGAACGCCAACTACCAGGGCAGCACCTGCGCCGGTACCGCGGCCTGCATCATGATCAGCAATTCCTTCACGGGTACGGGTGCCACGCGGCATTGGGACCTCTGCAGCCATACGCCGTACCACCTGGGCTGGTCGGGGCTGGTGCCGGCGCCCGTGCCGGTCGGGCCGCTCACGGGGCAGGTGGTCTCGCAAAACCCGGTGGTACTGGGCTGGGACCGGCAAGCGCCGCCAACCGGCGTGTACAGCTATGTGCGCGTGATCGACCTGGACAACGACAGCGTGGTGTATTGCGGGTACCAGGATGTGCAGGACACCCTGCTCCTGGGCCTGGTGAACGGTTCCTACCGTTGGGTGGTGGGGCAGGGCCTGGCGAACGACTACACGGGCTATGCCGGCGTTCGCGGTACGGAACAGGAT
>CAZFAW010000282.1:0-2757 GCA_964517015.1 uncultured Chryseobacterium sp. | reverse complement strand
CACCGCAGTGGTCACGGGCGGACAGGCACTGCCCTTCGCCGAGCACTTCGATGGAGGCCTTTTCCCGCCTGCAGGTTGGATCGCACAGGGCGAAGGCACCGTGGGCGGGCAGGGCGGCTTGGGCTGGCAGGGCGATGCCACGGGCAGTTGCGGCATGAACACCAGCGCCTACGTGGCCGCTTACACCTACACGGGCTATTTCGCAGCGCCCATGCTCAGTTCGCCGCGCATCGATCTGGTGCAGACGCCCGATCCCTACCTCGCCTTCACGTGGTCGTACGCTCCCGAAAGCAGCACCAACACCGAGACCTTCCGCGTGTACGCACACGATTGCGCGGGCAGTGTGTACGCGCAGGTGGTGCAACTCTCCAGTGCCCAACTGGCCAGCAACGGTGGCACGGCGCAAGCCGCTCCTGCGTGGGTACCCACGGCGTGCGCGCACTGGCGCACCCGGCTCACCAGCCTGGCGCCGGTGCAAGGGCGTACGGCCGTGCTCGACTTCCGGCTGGACACGCAAGGCGGGCAGAACTTCTTCCTCGACGACATCGCCGTGTTCGCCGGTAGCCGCCTTGCGCTGAAGCTCTTCCTGGAAGGACCCTACCAAAGCGGAAGTGGATCCATGAGCGATGCCTTGCGCACACAGGGCCTGGTCCCGCTCAGCGAGCCCTTCACCGCGGCGGGCCATGTGTTCGCCGGCGAGGGCGGCGGCGAGACCACCACGCCCGGGGTGCTGTCCGTTACGGGCGCCGCCGCCGTGGTGGATTGGGTGCTTGTTGAAATGCGCGACGCGGTGGACCCGACGAAGGTGATCACGTCGCGCGCAGCCCTGGTGCGCCGCGATGGGCAGGTGGTGGACCTCGATGGGGTGTCGCACGTGCGCGTGGGCGTTCCAGCGGGCAGTTACCACGTAGCGGTGCGCCACCGCAACCATCTCGGTGCCATGACGGCCGCGCCCGTGGCCGTGGGCACCGGTATGGCGCTGCTCGACTTCACCGCACCCGCAACGCCCACCTGGGGTACCGCGGCGCGGAAGACCATCGGCACCGCCTGCGTGCTCTGGTCCGGCGATGTGGACCGCAACGGCACCATCCAGTACACGGGGCCCGGCAACGATCGCGACCCCATTCTCGGCGCCATCGGCGGGGTGGTGCCCACGGCCACCGTTTCCGGCTACCTCAAAGAGGATTGCACCCTGGACGGCGTGGTGAAATACACCGGTACGGACAACGACCGCGAACGCATCCTGCAGAACATCGGCGGGGTGGTGCCCACCAACACGCGCGTACAGCAGTTGCCCTGAACCACCGGCGGATCGTTCCGCGCGCGATCTTCGTCCCCGTCCTCCCCAACATCCCGTCCATGCGGATCCTGGTGCTCAGCAGAGATGCGAAGTTGTACAGCACCCGCCGTCTGGTGGAGGCGTGCGAACAGCACGGGCACGAAGTAGCCGTGGTCGATCACGTGAAGTGCGACCTGGTGATCGAGAAGAAGCGGCCGCAGATCCACTACAAGGGCGAAACGCTCCAACAGGTGGACGCGATCATCCCGCGCATCGGGGCCAGCGTCACGTTCTACGGCACCGCGGTGGTGCGCCAGTTCGAAATGATGAAGGTGTTCACCACCACCGAGAGCCAGGCGCTGGTGCGCAGCCGCGACAAGTTGCGCAGCATGCAGATCCTCAGCCGCGCCGATGTGGGCCTGCCCAAGACGGTCTTCACCAACTACAGCAAGGACGTGGCTTCGGTGGTGGACAGCGTGGGCGGTGCGCCATGCATCATCAAGCTGCTGGAAGGCACGCAAGGTCTCGGTGTGGTGCTGGCCGATACCAAGAAGGCGGCGATCGCCGTGATCGAAGCCTTCAACAGCCTGAAGGCGCGCGTGATCGTGCAGGAGTTCATCAAGGAGGCCGGCGGTGCCGACATCCGGGCCTTCGTGGTGGACGGCCGCGTGGTGGGGGCCATGAAGCGCCAGGGGCGCGAAGGCGAATTCCGCAGCAACCTGCATCGCGGCGGGAAGGCCATGGTGATCCAGCTGACGCGCGAAGAGGAGGTGGCCGCCATCAAGGCCGCCAAGGCCCTCGGTCTGGCCATCGCCGGGGTGGACCTGCTGCAGAGCGATCGCGGTCCGCTCATCCTCGAAGTGAATTCCTCGCCCGGTCTGGAGGGCATCGAAAAGGCCACCGGTCTCGACATTGCGGGCGAGATCGTGCGCTACATCGAGCGTCACGTTTAGCGTCCCGCGCTCAGTCGAACCGCAGGGAACGCTCCAGGAGCCCCATGGTCTCCTGGTTCTCCGTGCTCACCTCCCCGTTCTCGCCCACCAGGTCCTGGATCAGCAGGAAGACCGAACCGTTTTCCGTGGCCGGCAGCTCCAGTACATCGATCGTAAGGCCGGTACCGGCCAGGGTCACGTTCATGCGTTGCCCTTGCAGGGTGCGGCCGCCCAACGCCACGGAGGTCGGCGACACGTGGCAGTTCTTCTTCCCGAACCGCTCCTTCATGCCGTCCATCAGATCGTCGGTGCCCACGAGCGCGCCCATGGACATGAGGGTGATCACCATGTTGTTGCCATCGAGGGCCCAACGCTCCAGACCTTCGCTGGCCTCGTGCTCGTAGGCATAGTAGCGTGGATAGTCGAAGGCGACGCCCGCGCCGCGCAGGTGCTTCGTATCGCCGATGGACGCACTGGCCGTAACAGAACTACCGCCCACGGTCACCTGCACGCTTCCGCCTTCTTCCACGGTGTAGGTGCGGCCAT
>CAZFAW010000281.1:0-4090 GCA_964517015.1 uncultured Chryseobacterium sp. | reverse complement strand
GGACCATCGTGTGCAGGTGCGCATCCACTTCACCGATGGTGCGGATGGTGGCCCCGTCTTCCGCGCTGATCAAGTGCTGGTTGTCCGGGAACGTATAGAGCGTGTCCCCGAATTCTCCCAGGAACACCGGCGCACCGGCATGGAACCGGATCTCATCGAACCGCACCAGGTGACCCAGGTCGTCGTGATAGATGGAATCGAGGCTGAACGGGTCGGCACCGAAGGTCCAGTGCATGGCCATGGTCAGCACGGTGTTCGGGTGCGGGTCCGGTGTGGGATCCGGCAGCACGTCCTTGTCGCTGTCGCAAGCGCTCAGGGTGAGCAGGAACAAGACGGGTAGCAGGCCGTATCGCATGGCGGGCGGTGTGTTCAAAGGTACGGGAGCCCGGTCGTGGGGCCTAGCACCGTTCGCGCTTCCTGCATCACCAGGCTTGCACACCTACCTTTCGCATCGGTCATGGTCCGGTCGTTCATCGTATTGCGCAGTTCCGCAGGGGCGGGCAAGACCCACGCCCTGGTGAAGCGCTGGCTCGGCCATGCGCTGGAGCCCGATCGACCGGACGGGTATCGGCGCGTGTTGGCGCTCACCTTCACCAACAAGGCGGCGGGCGAAATGAAGGCCCGTGCGATGCAGGTGCTCGACGCCCTTGCCTCCGGCACGACGGGGGACGGGCCCATCGAGGACATCCGGTCCCATCTTCAAGCGGAACATCCGAGTCTCGACCTCGCGCGTTCCGCTGCGGCCATGCACAAGCACATGCTCCATCATTGGAGCGATGTGGCGATCACCACGATCGACTCGTTCACTCGGCGCGTGGTGAAGCCCTTCGCCCGCGACCTGCAGCTGGACGGCGATCTTGAGATGACCACCGACCAGGAGGACTACCGGGCACGCGCGGTGGACCTGTTGTTGAGCGAAGCGGGGCGCGATTCCGAATTGACCCGGCTGCTCTCCAGGGCTTGCCTGGCATTGATCGAGGACGAGGAGCGCTGGCGTCCGGATGGGCCCTTGTTGCAGCTGAGCCAGGAGTTGGACAAGGAATCCGCACTGGAACACCTCGCGTTGCTGCGCGACCTGCCCCTGGATCGATTCCTCGCGATCGAAAGCGACCTGCGCGCGCGCACCCACCGCTTCCGCGAGGAGGTGCGCGAACACGGCCAACGCGCGTTGGACATGATCGCCGGGGCCGGTCTCGACGAGGCCGATCTGGCGTACGGCAGGAACGGTCCGATCGGATGGTTCCGCAAAATGGCGCGGTTCGAGACCGAGCTCGACGCGCCCGGCGCCAATACCCGCAAGGCGCTAGGAACGAGGAAATGGGCCGCCTCCAAGGCCGATGACGATACCCTACGTCGCGTGGCCTCGATCGCGCCCGGCCTGGAACGGATCGTGCACTTCGCGGAGGACCTGCGCTCCGACGGACGGTTGCGCGAACACAAGGTCCGGAGCGCGGTATTGCGCGAGTTGCTCCCTGCGGCCGCCCTTCACCTGTTGGATGAGCGCTTGCAACGACTGAAACGCGAAGAGGGCGTCCATTTCTTCAGCGACCTGACGCGACGCGCGGCCGGCGCCATGCAGGCCGAACCCGCGGATTTCATTTTCGAGCGCATCGGCGAGAAATACCTGCATATCCTGATCGACGAGTTCCAGGACACCAGCCTATTGCAATGGATCGCGCTCCTGCCATTGGTGGAGAACGTGCTGTCGAACGGGGGATCGGTGGTGCTCGTCGGCGACGCGAAGCAATCGATCTACCGATGGCGCAACGGCGAAGCGCGCCTGATCCAGCACCTCCCGCGCCTTTTCGGGCGGGAACGGATCGCATCGGCCACGGAGCGGGAACGATTGCTCGGACAACAGTACGATGCACCGCCGCCGCTCACCGACAACCGGCGATCGGGGAAGGCGATCGTCACCTTCAACAACGCGCTCTTCGCCGAACTGCGGAACGTGCTCCCAGAGGATCTGCGCGATGTGTACGACGCACACGAACAACAGGCGTTCCGCGAACGTTCCGGGTACGTGAGACTGGAGGTGCTGGGCGGCGGGCCCGATGCACGCGCCGATCACCCGGGTACGGACGAGGACGAGGGAACGCGGCTGGCGGTGATCCGGGCGCTCGAAGTCGTACGTGCCTGCACAACGGAGGGCTTCCGACCGGGCGATATCGCGCTCCTCTGCCGCACGCGAACACAAGCCGCGGAGATCGCCGCGCACTTCACACGCAACGGCATGCCCGTGATCAGCCCGGACGGCATGCTCCTGGGCGCCGATCCAGGTGTCCGGCTTTCGATCGACCTCCTGCGCTGGTGGCACGATGGATCGCCGGATGCGGCGGCCCGCGCGGTGCAACGCATGATCGCCCTCGAGGCGGGCGGCCTCTCGGAAGATGCCCTGCTGGATCCCGTTTCGGCCCTGCGTGACTGGTCGCAACGGCATTCGGCGCTCAACGCCACCCTGCCGCTCACCGACCGTCTCACAGTGCTGCTGCACGCGCTCGGCCTTCCGCCCGCCGGCGATATCCACCGATCCGCACTGCTGGACGAAGCGCACGCGTTCTCCGCTCGCAACGGGTCCGGGGTGCACGCGTTCCTCGAACATTGGGAGCGCGCGGGTGCCGGTCGCTCGATCGAGCTCCCGGCGCATCCCGATGCCGTGAACGTGCTCACCATCCACAAGAGCAAGGGATTGCAATTCCCGGTGGTCGTGGTCCCGTTCGCGCGCACCACAACGAGGTCGCGCTCCTCGAACACCTTGTGGATCGATCCCGGACCCGCCGTGCCACAACTGCCGGTGGCCCTGGCACAAGCCCACGCACTGCACGACCTCGGCATCGCCGAGGTGGATCTGGAGGAACGCCTGCGCATCCTGGACGAACTCGACCTGCTCTATGTCGCCTTCACGCGCCCCAAGGAGCGACTGCATGCCTTCGTGGCTGACGCGGGAACGATCGATGGGAAGAAGCGGCGCACCGACCCCGTGGGTACCGCATTGTTCGAGTACATCCGGAACAACGGGACCGGCGACCTGCTGGAGTTCGGGATCCCCGAGGCACCGGAACAACGCGCTCCGGCGCAGCCCCAACAAGCGATCGATCTGGGCGCCGACATCGGTGCGCAAGGTGAATTGCCCGTGAGCATCCGACGCAGTGCACCGGAGGAATGGGACGTTTCCGACCCGGATCCTTTTCGTGCGTTCGGGCAGCAGGTGCATGCCCTCATGGCCCGTTTGCGTACGCAGGCCGATCTTCGGCCCGCCCTGGAACGCTGCGTCCTTACTGGAGAGTTCGATCGAGGAACGGCCATCGCGCTCGAAGGCAAACTCGCCCCCTTGCTGGCGCGCCCCGATATCGCACCCTTTTTCAACGCAACAGGTCAGGTGTTCACCGAATACACCCTTGTGGATGCGAACGGAGGTGCCCATCGGCCGGATCGTGTCGTGGAGCATGCGGGCATCACGCACGTGCTGGACATCAAGACCGGTCACCCCTCTGAGCATCACCACCAGCAGGTGCGCACCTACATGCGCCTATTGAGCGGGATCAATGGGAGCGCCACCACCGGGCACCTGCTTTACTTGGGCACCGGAACACTGGAACCCGTGGAAGCATGAACGAAGCGATGGGCACGCTCGTGGTACGTCCCTTCGATGGGTTGACGCCGTTCGACTTGTACGACGCCTTGAAACTCCGAGTGGACGTGTTCGTCGTGGAGCAACAATGCGCGTATCCGGAACTCGACGATCAGGACCGGGCGGCGTGGCACGTGCTGCATCGCACGGGATCGGGGGAACTGGCCGCATACGCGCGGATCCTCCCGCCCCACGGGGATGGGCCACCGCACATCGGTCGTGTGGTGGTGCGCAAGGACCTGCGCGGTCAAGGTCGTGCGGAAGCGATCATACGCGCCTGCCTCTCGTTCCTGGATGAGCGGTTCGGTTCCCGAAGTGCGGCCCTCGCAGCACAGGCCCATTTGGTGGGGTACTACGAGCGGTTCGGGTTCGTGCGGACCGGTCCGGAGTACCTCTGGGACGGCATTCCACACGTGGACATGGTGCTCAGCGCACCAGCGTGACGTGACCGGTGTATTC
>CAZFAW010000280.1:0-4093 GCA_964517015.1 uncultured Chryseobacterium sp. | reverse complement strand
GAACGCGAAGTGAACATCATCTGACATGAACAAGCGAACGCTCTCCGCACTTGTCCTGCTGGTCATCACGGCACTGGCGCACGCCCAATTGCGCGACCTCACGTTGAGCGATGCGGTGCTGAAAGCCGGCACCGACTACGCCCCGCAAAGGCTGGCCGGCCTGCAATGGATCCCGAACACCACCAACTACAGTTTTACCAAGGGCGATTCGCTGATGATGGGCTCGATCGGCAAGATGGCCGATAAGCTCTTGCTGCGCACCGGCGACCTGGAGGCGCAAATGAAGAGGGACAACGTGTTGAAGCGTTTCCCCGGGATCGAATGGGAGAACACGGACCGCTTCCACTTCGTGCGGGGCAATGCGCTGTACGTGTACGACCGGAAGAACGCGAAACTGATCGAGCGAACGCGCTGCCCGGACGATGCGGAGAACTTGGACCTGGATGCGACCACCGGCCGCGTGGCGTTCACACGCGGGCAGAACCTCTTCGTGGCTGAACCGGGCGCCACCGAGGCGGTGCAGGTGACCCGTGACAGCGTGGACGGGCACGTGAACGGAGCGAGCGTGCATCGCCAGGAATACGGGATCACCAAAGGCACCTTCTGGAGCCCCACTGGGAACCTGCTCGCCTTCTACCGCATGGACGAGAGCATGGTGACCACCTACCAACTGGAGGACATCGGCACGCAGCCTTCCACGTTCAGGTCCATCCGATACCCCATGGCCGGCCAGACCAGCCACCATGTGCGCATCGGCATCTACGATACCCGCACGAAGTCCCTCGTGCACCTGGCCACCGGCGATCCCCTGGACCAGTACCTCACGAACATCGCGTGGGACCCGAGCGAACAATGGGTGTACGTGACCCACCTGGACCGCAAGACCGAGCACCTGAAACTGGTGCGCTACAACGTGAAAACCGGTGCCGCGGCGGGGATCCTGATCGAAGAGCACAACGACAAGTACCTGGAACCGGAGCATGCACCCGTGTTCCTGCAGCGCACGGCCGGCCGGTACATCTGGTGGAGCGAACGCGATGGATGGCAGCACCTCTACCTCTACGACGTGAAGGCGGGCCTGTTGCGCCAACTCACGTCCGGACGCTGGGTGGTGAAGGAGATCGTGGGGATCGATGAAAAGGAAACGGCTGTGATCGTGGAAGGCACGGGCAGCGATCCCCGCGAAACGCACATATACCGCGTACCGCTAGTGGCCGGCCCTGTGACCCGCCTGACCAGGGAACCCGGCACGCACTCCGCACGGCCGAGCAAGGATGGACGTTCCGTGATCGATGAATGGAGCAGCCTCACGGTGCCCGGGCGCACGGAGGTCCTCGATGCGACCAGCGGCAGATCCGAAAAGACCATCTTGATCAGCCCCGATCCCCTGCGGTCGGTGAAGCACGGCACCGTGGCACCCATGACCGTGATCGGCGAGAACAACGACACGCTCTATGCGCGCCTGATCAAGCCTGCCGATTTCGATCCCAGCAGGAAGTACCCGGTGATCGTGTACCTGTACAACGGACCGCACGTGCAACTGGTGACCAACTCCTTCCTCGGCGGCGCCTCGTTGTGGATGCTGCACGCCGCTGAGCGCGGCTACCTGGTCTTCACCGTGGACGGGCATGGCAGTGAGAACCGCGGGCTGGCTTTCGAACAGGCGATCCATCGCCGATTGGGCGTGCTGGAGGTGAAGGACCAATTGCACGGCGTCGACCTTCTGAAGAGCCTACCCTATGTGGATACCGATCGCATGGCCGTGCACGGTTGGAGCTTCGGGGGGCACGTGACCGTGGGCCTGATGCTGCGGTCGCCCGATACGTTCAAGGCAGCCGTGGCGGGTGGGCCCGTCATGGACTGGGCGATGTACGAAGTGATGTACACCGAGCGCTACATGGACACCCCGGCGGAGAACCCGGACGGATATGCATTGACCCGCCATACCGACAAGGCCTCCGGGTTGAAGGGTGACTTGCTGATCATCCACGGGGGACAGGACGATACCGTGCTCCCGGAACACAGCCTGGCGTTCCTCAAGAACTGCGTGGACAGCGGCGTGCAGGTCGATTTCTTCGAGTACCCCGGGCATGCCCACAACGTGCGGGGCAAGGACCGCCTGCACCTGATGACCAAGGTGCTGGGCTATTTCGACGAGAAATTGGGGGTGCATTGACGGAGGTCAGCTTTCCTCTGTAAGTCGCTTCTTTGCGCGACCCACCACAGCGGGTTCGCCATCTTGCTCTTCCAAATACCCTCCATGAGACCCTTCCTTACACCTCTCTTCCTCCTCCCCTTCGCCCTCTCCGCCCAAACCACCTGGGTGGTCACGGTCGGCGGCAGCACCGCGCCCGGCAGCGATTCGCTCCCGTACTACGAGCCCGATACGTTCGTGGTGGCCTTGGGCGATGAAGTGCTGTTCAATTGTGTGAGCGGCAAGCACAACGTGTACGCGGGCCTGGACATGTTCCCGGACAATCCGGAGGAATTCTGGAGCAACACCAGCACCCAGTTCTCGCCGTGGACCTTCACGCACACGTTCACCATTCCCGGGGTGTATGAGTTCATGTGCACAGGTATCGACCACTCCGACACCCAATCCGGCCGGATCACCGTGCTGGGCGGTAGCGGGATCGCGCCAGCGGCACCCACGCCTTCGCCGTACTTCAGCTTGTTCCCGGTTCCGGCGAACGATCGCATGATGATCTCCATTCGCGGCTGCCGCGGTGCACAGCGTGCCTTGGTGTTGAACGCCGGAGGCCAGCAGGTGCGTGCGCAAGCCGTGAAGGACAACAGCACGGAGCCGGTGGACCTGAGCGGCCTGCCGGTGGGACAGTACTTCATGATGGTGGAAGGGCTTTTCGGCCGCACCTCCATGAAGCCTTTCGTGAAGCTCTGATCCACGGCCTCGGACAGCGAACGAAGCCCGGCCCTCGGCCGGGCTTCGTTCTTTCGCTCAATCCACCACGAGGTTCGCTTGGCGTACCCGGCCATCGGGCAAGGTCGCTCGCACCCGATACGGTCCGGGAGCCAGGCCATCCAGCGATAACTCCTGCGACGTCGCACCAATGGACGGTTCCCAGTGCCGCACTGCATGGCCGTTCGCATCGATCAGCTCCACACGACGCACCACCTCTCCGGCTTCGAAACGGGAGCGTCCGTGGGCTGGAGTCGGGGCCAGGGAGAGCGTGCTGCCACCTTCCTGGGCAGGGGCGTGCAGGTCCGTGGCGCCGTCGTCCACGATCAACACACCGCGCATTCCCGTGAACGAATGCGGTGCGCAAAGGAAATAGTGCGTGCCGGGTGCGGTGACCACGAAATCCGTGTCGATGCCCACTGGAGTAGCGAACCCTCCGTTCCAAAAGGGCTGCAACAGGGTCCAGTCCAGGCTGTCCACCTCCGTCATGTCGTGCCCGCCGACGGGACGGAACAGGATGGTATCGCCAGCCAGCATGAACACCGTATCGGGTATGTACTCGAAGCTCACCGCGCGCACTTGATGCCCCACCTGCGCCAGGAGCGGAGCGCTCACCAAGGCGGCCGGAACGAACGAAAACGCGCGCATCATGGGGCCTTGATCACAGGCAGCGAGGCGATCATTCGACCAGTGCTCCGCACCAAGGCCCGGTAACTACCCGGGGGCAGTGCGCCCAGATCGAGGGAGAAGGCATGGGTGTGTGCGCCGTTGGTATGGTCCACCGGCACGGGAAGCGCACGACCCATCGCGTCGAGCACCTGCACATCGAGTGCTTCCCCTTCGGCGTTCTCGACCACTACGGTCGCCGTGCGGAGGGTCGGAACAGGGAACGCGCTGGCCCGGGTCGTGGTAGGCGGGATCTCCGCCACCACCGAACCGGGGTCGTACGGGATGGCCATGATGGCCGTGGTGGCGAATGATAGTTGCGCCAACCGTCTGAAATAAGGGAGATCGATGTATGCGATCCGATCGGTGGGGGTGTGGTAGTGCGGATTGCCGTCGTTGTCGAAATCCTCGATCACCAGGATCGCGCTGTAGCCTTCCGTCCAGAACGAGGCATGATCGCTGTACGTTGCTCCCGGGTTGTTGATGGCGATGGGCAGATCGATGCCGTAG
>CAZFAW010000279.1:0-4094 GCA_964517015.1 uncultured Chryseobacterium sp. | reverse complement strand
GCGGCCCACTGCCAGTTGCCGTTGTTGCTGCTCAGTTCGAAGTCCAGCAGTTTCGCGGCGAAATAGGCTTCGCCCCAGCGCCGGTCGATCAGAAGATGCTTGGTGAGGAAGCTGGCGACCACCATGCGCACCCTGTTGTGCATCAGGCCGGTGGCGTTCAGTTCGTGCATGCCTGCATCCACAAGGGGATACCCCGTTCGTCCTTCGCACCAGGCCTCGAACTGCTCGGTGTCGTTCCGCCATTCGATCCGGTCGTAGGCCGGTTTGAACGCGTGGTCCACCACATGCGGGAAATGCCACAGGATCTGCATGTAGAACTCGCGCCAGACCAGTTCGTTAACCAACTTCTCGCTCAACGCCATGGCGGTGCGCATCACGGCGCGGATGCTGAGCGTGCCGAAGCGCAGGTGGGAGCTGAGCAGGGTGGTGCCGGGCAGGTCCGGGCGATCGCGCTGCTCCGCATATGCCTTCAACGTCCCGTCATCCATGCGTGCTTCGGGCAGGGCGTGATCGGACGGACCGAAGCCGAGGTCTGAAAGGGAGGGGAAGGGGAGCGTTCCGAGCCGGGCGAAACGGTGCAACAAGCCCTCCGACGGGTAGGATGCGAGATGCTCCGGGCGCAGGAGGCTGCGCCATCGTTTCATGTAGGGCGTGTAGACCGTATAGGGTGTGCCATCGTCCTTCATCACTTCGTCCCGCTCGAAGACCGTCTGGTCCTTGCACGTGATGAAGGGTATGTGATGGTGTTGCAATAGCGCGGCCACCTGACGGTCGCGTTCGCGCGCGTAGGGTTCGTGATCGCGAGCGGCGTACACGGCCTTCACATCGTAGCGCTCCAGGATGCGCATCCACGCTTCCAGGGTACCGCCATGCTTCACCAGGAGCGCGCCACCTTGCGCCTCGATCACCGCTTTCAGTTCCAGGAGACGACGATGGATGAAGCCCATACGCCGGTCGGCGCGATCCTCCAGGCGGTCGAGGATCCCGGTGTCGAAGATGAACAGGGGCAGCACCCGGCCCTGTTCGTTCAACGCCCTGAACAGCGCATGGTTGTCCTCCAGCCTCAGGTCGCGGCGGAACCAGTGGATGGAAACCGATGGGCGCGATGCGTTCATGCGCTCGTGGTACTGGAGCGGTGCAACCGGGCGACCAGCGGCCAGCACGCGCGCAACCAGACGGTGAACCGCTCCGGATGCGCTTCCAATTCGGTGGTGAGATCGGTGGGAGCCACCCAGCGCAAAGCCTCCACTTCCAACGGGTCGGGCGTGCAGGTACCGTCCAGAGCGGCGAAGAGCACATGATCCAGTTCGTTCTCGATCAAACCGTTCTCGAACTGTGCACGGTAGCGGAAGTGGAACTTGGGTTCGGGTGCCACCAACGCGCCCAGTTCCTCCTGCACCCTTCGCCGGGCGGCTTCCACAAGTTCTTCGCCGGGCCGGGGATGGCTGCAGCAGGCGTTGGTCCATAACCCCGGGGAATGGTACTTCCCGGGTGCCCTCTTCTGGAGCAGCGTGCGGCCCTTGGCATCGAACAGGAAGACGGAGAACGCCCGATGCAACTCGCCGGTGCGGTGGGCATCCATCTTTTCCATGGTGCCGGTCGGCTGGTCGTTCTCGTCGACCAGCAGTACAAGCTCTTCCGTGCTCCGGCCCATCATCCGATCATGTTCAAGCTGTGGCGCACATAGCTCTTCATGAACAACGCGGCTTTCACCGTGTTGGGCACGCTGATCCGGATGTCCATCACATCGTGCACGGGCGTGCTGCGGATCCGCTGGAACAGTGACCGGTAATAGCGGAAGGCGACGTACACGCCGAACCGTGCACCGCGCGGCAACCGCTTGATGCCCTCGAGCGCGGCATTCAGGTCTTCCCCGATCTCCTGTTCGATGGCGTCCTTGCGCCCAGCTTCGGATCCGGGTGAACCCGTGCCCGGGAAATACGCCCTGCCCAACCGTAGGCGATCGTCCCTCAGGTCGCGCAGGAAATTGATCTTCTGGAAGGCCGCGCCGAGTCGCATGGCGGGTTCCTTCAAACGCTGGTAGAGCACGTCGTCGTTCTCACAGAACACACGCAGGCACATGAGGCCCACCACTTCCGCGCTGCCGCGGATGTACGTTTCGTAGCTGGACCGGTCGTGCGTACTGGTGTCCAGGTCCATGGCCATGCTATTGAGGAACGCCGTGATGCTGGACCGGTCGATGGCATAGGTGCGCACCACTTCCTGGAAGTTGTGCAGGATCGGGTTCAGGCTTATGCCTTCGTCGATGGCCTTCCAGGTGTCGGCGATGAAGCGGTGGAGCAGGGAACGTTTGTCGAAGTCGTGGAACGTGTCCACGATCTCGTCCGCCAGGCGCACGAAGCCGTAGATCGCATGGATCGGGTCCCGGAATCGCGGGTGCAGCGAACGAACACCGATCGAGAACGAGGTGCTGTACGAACGCGTGACGGCCGAACTGGCCTTGCGGGCCACTGCGGTGTATTGCTCCAATGTGTTCATTTCCGTTCGTGTTGTTCTCGGGCGATCAGGTCGGCCACCACCTGCCCGCTGATGAGCGCTGGCGGCACGCCCGGGCCGGGTACCGTGAGCTGCCCGGCGAAATACAGGCCCTTCACCTTCCTGCTCTTCACCTTCGGGCGCAACGGGCCGGTCTGCGCCAGCGTGTTCGCCAGGCCGTAGGCATTTCCGCGGAAGGAGTTGTGGTCGGCGATCAGGTCGCGCACGCTGTAGCTGCGCTTCACCTTCACGTGTGCGCGGATCTCAAAGCCCACTTCTCGTTCTATCCGCTCCATGACCATGCCGTAGTAGTGCTCGCGGGTCCCTTCGGTGTCCTCAAGACCTGCGGCGATGGGGATCAGGATTGTGAGGCTCTCGCCACCCGCAGGAGCCACGGTGGGGTCGGTCTTTGACGTGCAGCTCGTATAGAACAACGGTGCCTTCGGCCAGCGCGGGGCCGTGTAGATCTCGTGGCTGTGCTGATCGAAGGGCCGGTCGAAGAAGAGCGTATGATGGTCCAGACCCGGCAGTCGGCGATCGATGCCGAGGAAGAACATGAGCACGCTGGGTGCCATGACCCGGTTGTTCCAGTACCCGGCGGAATAGGATCGATGTTCCTCGGGAAGCAGGTCTCGCTCCACGTGGTGGTAGTCCGCCGCGGCCACGATCGCATCGGCGGCCTGGCGCTCACCATTTGCGATCACACCCACCGCGCGCCCCTGCGCCACGTCGATCCGTTCCACGGCAACGCCGGTCCGGATCGAGACGCCCATGTCTTCGGCCACGCTGCGCATGGCGTCGACCACGCGCCCCATGCCGCCCATCGGATACCAGGTGCCCAGGCCCATGTCCGCATAGTTCATCAAGCTGTACAGGGCCGGTGTGTGTTGCGGCGCGGCACCGAGGAACAGCACCGGGAATTCCATGATCTGGCGTAGCCGCTTGTCGCGGAAATACCGGTTCACATGGCGGCGCAGCGATCGCAGGGCATGGGTGCGCAACATGCCGGACATTACGCGGCCGTTCAGGTATTCCGACCAGTTCAACGAGGGCTTGTACACGAACTCGTTGATGCCGAGGTCGTATTTCACGCGTGCCTCATCCAGGAAGCGGACCAGGGCGGCGCCTGCCCCCGCTTCTATCGAATCGAATTGCGCGGTGAGCGCGGGAAGCCCCGCGGGCAAAGGCATGCGGTCCCGTTCTCCGAACACCACGGAGTAACTGGGATCCAGGCGTCGTAGGTCGTACAGGTCGGCCACCTTCCTCCCGAAGCGTGCGAAGTAGCGCTCGAAGACCTCCGGCATCCAGTAGAAACTGGGACCCAGATCGAAGTGGTAGCCGTTCCGCTCCCAGGTGCGCGCCCGACCTCCCACCTCGTCGTTCTTCTCCATCACCGTGACTTGCCAACCCTTGCTGGCAAGCGTTGTTGCGGCCGAGAGACCAGCGAAACCAGAACCGATGACGAGAGCGGTGGGCACGTGGGAGGATCGAGTGGACAAATGTAATGTCTAAAGAAAGGAATAAAAAGTTAAACAAAATGAAATTCCGACACACCTATCAACGACGAAGCCCCGGCAGGACCGGGGCTTGTGTGGGAC
>CAZFAW010000278.1:0-4104 GCA_964517015.1 uncultured Chryseobacterium sp. | reverse complement strand
GATCGGATCATCGACAACCTGAACGACGGTGGCGACTTCACCTTCCTGAGCACGATCGCCAACAACCAGGGCTTCTGCCTGCCGATCGGGACCGATCGCCTCACCGCGGCCACGTGCGACATGAGCGGAGCCGCGGCCAACGCATACGTGCAGGTCGTGCCCAACCCGGCCGTGAGCGCCCAATATGGCATCAGCAACAGCACGAGCGGCTACGGTTTCTGGTTCTTCAACCCCGACGGCGGGTATACGCGCCAGATCTTCATCAGCCATGCTTTCAACAACTACTGGTTCCCTGCAGGTGCCACCCGTGCGAGCTACTTGAAGTTCACCTCGGTGACCACCAACCCGCTGCCGCTCAACGTGCTGTTGAACGTGCGTGTGCGTTCGCGCGTGGCCGGGGTCTACAGCGCCTACGGCCCCTCCTGCCGGTTGATGATCGGTTGCACCACCACGCAATTGGTGAGCACTCCGGGCCCGCAGCTTTCCTGCGGCATCACGAACGTTCCACTGAACGGCACGAAGTACCTGTTCGTGAACCCCGTTGGCGGCGCGGCCAAGTACAAGTTCGAGTTCACCAAGCCGGGATACGTTCGCAACATCGCGGTTGCGGCCACCAGCCTTCAATTGAAGATCTGGAGCACCCAGCCCTTGCAGTACGGCTACACCTACAACGTGCGCGTGGCGGTGAGCTACGATGGCACCACGTACTGTCCGTACGGCCCATCGTGCACGATCACCACCGCGAACGGGCCGGGCAACACCCTGAACAACATTGCCAGCATGGAGGCCGAACTGCGGATGTGGCCCAATCCGAACCGTGGTGACCAGCTGTACCTGGCCATGGAAGATGTTCCCGCCGATGTGATGATCGCACAACTCCGCATCATCGACCTCATCGGGCGCAGTGTGATGGAGCAGGAGATCCCGGTGGACGGGGCCGCCTTCAGCACGGTGGTGGACCTGTCCAACATCCAGGCTGCCGGCATCTACACGGTGAACCTGGTCCTGGGCGATCGTACGATCACTGAACGCCTGGTGATCGAGTAAGGAGCAAAGCAGTGCATACAAGGCCCGTCGCCGCTGGCGACGGGCCTTGTTCGTTCATTGGAAGTCCGGATAGAGGAGGTACCGTGCCCTCACCTTCATGAAGCGGTCGATCCCCGGTTTCCAGGAAGACCGGATGGCGGTCTCATCCAGCCCCTTCTCGATCGCCTCCCGCAGTTCCCGTCCGCCAGCCAATCGATCGAAATAGGGTTGGAAGAAATCGGACCGCCCATGCGCCTTGTACATACCGACAAGCCATTGGAGATAGAGTTCGCGCGAAAGCCGCATGTAGAAAGAACCGAATTCGACCAGATCCATGCCCCTGCACTCTTCATCCATGTATGGCGGAGTTCTTGCTCCCGGTACCGATCGCGGAGTGAAACGATACGAACCCATGGGACATCCCGGCCAACCGATGCATTGGAAGGGACGGTCCGTGCCACGTCCCACGCTGACGATCGTTCCCTCGAAAAGTCCAAGCGTAGGATACAAGTAGACCGCGCTCATTGTAGGCAGGTTGGGTGAAGGGGGCACGGGAAGCCGGTAGAACGAGGAGTGATCGTATCCCTCGCAGGGAACAACGGTAAGCGCGCAACGGAGACCACCTGCCAACCAGCCTTCGCCATTGATCATGCCGGCATATTCGCCAATGGTCATCCCATGCACGATCGGGACCGGGTGCATGCCAACGAACGATGCGTACGCCGTATCCAGCACGGGACCATCGACATAGAACCCGTTCGGATCGGGTCGATCCAACACGACCACGGCGATCCCGTTCTCAGCCGCAGCCTCCATCACGTAGTGCAAGGTGCTGATGTAGGTGTAGAAGCGTGTGCCGACGTCCTGGATATCGAAAACCAGTACGTCCACATCCTTCAATTGTCCTTTTTGAGGCTTCTTATGGTCACCATAGAGAGAGAGCACTGGCAGGTTCGTAACGGGATCGCGGCCATCCTTCACTTGTTCGCCTGCATCTGCGGTCCCTCTGAAACCATGTTCGGGCGCGAACACTTTCACCACGTTGATGCCGCGTGAAAGCAACGAATCGACCAGGTGCCGGCCACCAACCATGCCGGTCCGGTTCGAGACCACCGCAACCCGCTTTCCTTCCAGTTTCGACAGGTAAACGCCCATCCGCTCCGCTCCCACCACGATCCCCGTATCGAACGCCGTTCCGCTCACACGGCCGTCGACCTGCGCAAATAGTGCCGTCCAGGAGCACGCATGCAGGATCAAGGCCGTCACGAAACGCATCGGTCCGCGGCTTCGCCAGTCGCCTTGCAACACCTGCATGCGGCAACGACAGCAAGAAAGAGGCCGCCATGGGCGGGTGGGAAAAGGCCGTCCTAAGGATCTCATGGGTAGGTGACGCAGGTCGAAGGAAATCAGTCCGCCCTTCATGGGCAACCTCGACGGTCCGGTTGCTCTACATTCGTCGAGCGCCGAACGTCATGTCCTTCCCGCATTTCATCGCCCGGCGCATGTTGTCGGGTCAGGAGGGTGATAAGCGCCTTTCGCGCCCCATCGTCATCATCGCCGTGCTCGGCATCGTCATCGGCATGGCGGTCATGATCCTCACCGTGGCCATCACCTCGGGATTCCAACGCACCATCCGGTCCAAGGTCTCCGATATCACCGCGCACCTTGTCATCACCTCCATCGGCCAGACCGACCCCAAGGAGACCCCTCGCGTGCGGATGGACGATGACCTCATGGCCACATTGCGGTCGCTTCCCGGTGTGGGCCATGTGCAAGTGTTCGCCACGAAACCCGGGATCATTGAAACCCCCCAGGATATCCAAGGCGTCATCGTCAAGGGCATCGGTGCCGACCACGATCGCACAACGCTGGGACGCTATCTCGTGGAAGGATCGGACCTGGACATCGGATCGGTCGAGCGCAAGCAAGAGGTGGTCCTTTCCCACTACCTCGCTCGCCGGCTTCGCATCGCCCTGAACGATACCGTCACCATTTATCTTGTGAAGGGGCGAGATGACATACGTCCGAGACGTTTCGCCGTTCGCGGGATCTACGAAACCGGCATCGAGCGGATCGATCACCAGTTGATCCTGGTGGATATCGCTCACTTGCAACGGTTCAGCGGTTGGGGTCTCCAAGCCGAGATCCTTGCGGGCGAAGTAGAGGATGGCAGGTACCTCACCATCGAGGGGCAGGCATTCGGCGGCGACCGGTCATACTCGTACGAATGGCCGGGTACCGACCTGCACGGAAAGGGACCGCACCGCCTTGAGCTCTGGCACTGGCACGATCAAGGATCGATGAAGAACGCCCACCTCCGAACGCCGAAAGACACCACGTTCACCCTGGTGGTGAGCGATGAGCAGGGCACAATTCCCGATACTGCGATCATCCATGTGATACCCGATCAGGTCGAACTCGTGACGCACAGCCTTGGAACCGATCTTGTGGTGCGGCATGTTCGTATCGAGCGGCGGGGAAGCGGAGGAAGCCATGCCCGGTACATCGGTGGCTTGGAGGTCTTCGCCGATCGGCAAAACGGAATTCCTGCGCTCAATGATGCCGTGTATCGCGTGTTGCCCGTGAACCTCCGGACCGAAAGCGTGACTGACCGATTCCCGGAGATCTTCGCCTGGCTCGACCTGCTGGACACCAATGTCCTCGTGGTCATCGTGCTCATGGTCATTGTGGCCATCATCAACATGACGAGCGCCTTGTTGATCATCATCCTCGAACGCACCCGGATGATCGGCATCATGAAAGCCCTCGGTGCGACGAACGGGACCATGCGCCGAATTTTCCTGATCGATTCCGCCTATCTGCTGGGCGCGGGCCTGCTGCTCGGCGACCTTCTCGGGATCGGACTTTGCCTGGTGCAGCAGCACTTCGGCCTTGTACACCTTCCGCTGGAGAGCTACTACGTGGATACAGTCCCCGTTGAGTTGAGCATCTGGCCGTTGCTCGCGCTCGATCTGGGCACCCTTGCCGTTTGCATCACCGCCATGGTGCTGCCCACCCATCTGGTCTCACGCATCGCACCGGCCCGTGCGATACGCTTCGACTGAACCTTGCAAGTCA
>CAZFAW010000277.1:0-4161 GCA_964517015.1 uncultured Chryseobacterium sp. | reverse complement strand
AGATCCTGCTGGTGAACGTGGCGATCCCGCAGATGGTGCCGGTGCTGATCAGCTCGGCCTCCTCGGCCTTCCTTTCGAGCCTCATCTACAAGGGCCAGCCCTTCGTGCTGATCACCGATTCGTGGAACAGCGGAGCCCTGCCGTGGTACATCGGGTTCGCGTTCTTCGGCGCGCTGGTGTCCGTGTACTGCATTCGTGTCTACTACTTCGTGCGCGACCAGCTGGCCCGGATCTCGACGCCGCATTTGCGCGTACAGGTGGGCGGAGTGCTGCTCGGTATGTTGATCCTGTTCTTTCCGCCCTTGCTGGGCGAAGGTTATGACGGGGTGGAACACCTGCTGCACCGCAATGCTGCGCAACTGGCCGAGCATGCGCCCGTGAGCTTGCGGTTGGGCGCGTGGAACCTGGAGGCCCTCGTGCTGGGCCTGCTGGTGCTGAAGGTGTTCGCCACCTCCTGTACCGTGCATGCCGGCGGGAACGGCGGCATGTTCGGCAGTTCGCTGTTCACCGGGGCCATGGCGGGCTTCGCGTTCGCGCACGGCGCCAACCTGCTGGGCATCGCCGACCTGAACGAGGTGAACTTCACCGTGGTGGGCATGGCCGCGGTGCTGAGCGGCACGATCCACATCCCGCTCACCGCGATCTTCCTCATCGCCGAGATCACGGGCGGCTATGCGCTCTTCGTGCCATTGATGATCGTGTCGTCGCTCAGCTACCTGGTGGCACGCTGGCTGGTGCCCTATTCCGTGTACACCGGCCCCGAGGTGCGGATGCGTTGATCAATACGTGATGAACCGCCCCATGACGGGGCGCGATCCGAGGGTGCCGCACAGGATGTGCAGGCCGGAGGCCAACCCGCTCACATCGACCATGGAGCGCGCATCGCGGACCGTGATGGTGCGCACGGTGCGACCGGTCGCATCGAGGATCCGGAACACACCCGGCCCGGGCAGGTCGAGCGTGTTCGCGACCGGGTCGGGGAATACCGGAAGGTCCTCCGGGCCGGGTTCGCCCGCACCGGTGGAAAGCGCGCCGAAAATGCGGGTGAAATTCTCGGCGAACGTGTACGTCCCGTCGCACGATCCTGCTGCGTCCCAGTTGATGCTCCAGGTCATCATGCCGCGCAAACCGGGATAGCCGCCGGGCTGCGCGAGCGCGTAGGAGCCGGGTTGCGGGCCTTCACCGAGCAGGTATTCCATGGCCGCGCGAACCGTTGCGGTATCCACGAAACCGCCTCCGGCCGCCGCCGTGCACGCCGGAAGGCCCACGGCCACCTTCCCGGGTGGAAGACCCGCGAAGAAGCCCCCGCCGGTGTTGAAGCCCTGGATGACGGCCTCCGTCTGGCTCACGATGAAATCGGCCGTGCCCTGCACGTAGATGCCGCCATCGATGCCGTACATGCTGCCGCTGTTGTACAACTGCACGTGAAGGATGTCCAGCGAATCGCGCAGTGCATCGATGATCGGCAGGTAGGCGCCCCAGATGCCACCGAAGGCGCTCTGCCCGCCCTGCACGTATGCGGTCTCCGGGGCCATGGTCAGGAACATCTTGGTTCCCGTGGCCTGGCGGTAGTCGATCATCACCTCGTTCATCGCATCGATGAAACGGATGATGGTGCTGTCCACCGGCGCAGCCACGGTTCCCCCGGTGATCGACACCGATGCGCCTTCCAGGTCGATGTCCACACCATCCAATTGCCAGGTCTGCAGCAGCGAGTTCATCAGGTAGATGAACGTCTGCTTCTCCTGTTCGCTGTTCAGCTGCACCGTGGCATTGGCACCGCCGATGCTCGCCAGCACCTTCTTGCCTTGCGCGCGCAACGCGGCCACCCGGGCCATGAAGTCGAACGGCGCATCAAGGGATGGCACGAACTCCATCGCATAGGTGCTACCGGCGATCGGTTCTGCAAAAGCAAGATCGACGATGGAGTAACGCGGGTCCACTTGGTCGAGGTGGAAGTACGGGGCGTTGGCGTCGTTCCAATTGTGCCAATAGCCGATCAGGTCGGGAGCCTGCGCGGGGGCGAGCAGCGCGGCATGCAAGCCGAAGACGCACGCGACCGATCGGATCCGCCTTTCCATGGAGCGCAAACTAGCAGCCGTTCCGATACCTCACCGCGCGACCGGTCCTCGTGCGGGCTTCACCCGTGGTGCGTCGCGCTCGCGGCAAGGTCCATCAACGCACCCGGCCTGCCGCGCCGAGCGGCGCGTCACCGCACCCCGGCCCGCTGGAGCGCGCCGCGCAGGTTCTCGAAGATCACCGGAACCTCCTCCATGCGCAAGGTGCCCACCGACGCACGGAACCAACGGTGGTCGCGGCCGGCGCCGAACGCATAGAACGGCACGAGGCCCAGGCGGGCTTCGCGGATCAGGAACAGCGTCACGTCCTCGGCATCCTTCAGCATAGTGCCATCGCCGAGCGTTGCGCCCTGCAGATCGATCTTCACGGTGAGGTACATGGCCCCTTCGGCGGGAATGGCATCGACGGGGAACCCTTCGTTGCGCAGGGCCACGAAGCCCTGGTACAGCGCATCGACGCGTTCCTCGATCATGCGCTTGTGCCGCGCGATGATGCAGTCCACCACGGACCCCTGTGCCAGAAGGCGCGCCGTGGCGATCTGTTCCGGCTTCGGGGCCCATGCCCCCACATGGCCGAGGATGGCGTGCATCTTCTGCATGAGGCGCTCGGGACCGAAGGCCCAGCCCACGCGCACGCCGGTGGCGGCGAACGCCTTCGATACGCCATCGATGTACACCGTGAACGGCCGCATGTCGGGGCGCAGCGATACGGGGTCGCAATGGCTGCTTCCCTTCAACGTGAGCGCTGCGTAGATCTGGTCGTAGACCAGGTAGAGGGGTTTTCGTCCGGCGCGGCGCGCGTTCTCCTCCAGCACCAGATCGCAGATCGCCGCCAGCTCGTCCGGGTGGATCGAGGTGCCCGTCGGGTTCAACGGGCTGCAGAGCGCCAACAACGCCGCATCGCCGATCACCGGGCGCAGGGCATCGGCCGAGGGCATGAACCGATCTTCGGGTCGGGTGGCCACCGCCACCTGTTGCGCAGCGGTAAGGAAGGTGTAATGGTTGTTGTTCCAGCTGGGCACGGGGTACACCACCTTGTCTCCCGGGTCGGCGATGGCGCGGTAGGCCGCGTAGATCAAGGGGCGCGCTCCGCCGGCGATCAGCACCTCCTCCTTGCCCACTTTCAGCCCCTGCGTGCGCGCGACGTACCGGGCCACCTCGCTGCGCAACACCTCCATGCCGTTGGCCTGCGGGTAGTTGGTGTGGCCTTCCTCGTACGCCTTCACGATGCCCGCCACGTATTCCTGCGGCAGCGGGAACACCTTCGGGTCGAAATCGCCGATGGTGAGGTTCACGATGCGTTCGCCCGCGGCGATGCGCTGGTTGATCTGTGCGGCGATGCGGATGATCTCGGAACCGATCAGGTGCTCCGCCAGATGCGAAAGCTGCGGGGCCGTGGCCAGGGTGGTGGTCGTGGACATGGGCGGTGGGCGCTGCGGGCAAAGGTGGGCGATCGGGTGCTGCGCACGGATGACCGCCCGCACAACCCCGTGCACGATCTTCGTCCTTCAAGGGAACACCTACCGAACGACCCGCCATGGACCTTCGTCACACCGCACTGGCGCTTGCCTCGATCCTTGCACGCATCGCTTGCGCCCAACCCGCCGTAGCCCCGCCGGTGGGCACCGACCTGAACGCCGGCGTTCCGCCGGAATGGACGATCGAAACCCCCTTCGCCCAAGGATGGACCTGGCAAAGCGATGCAGGCGTGGGCGGTAGCGGCGGATTGCTCATGGATTGCGGCACCTCGACCACCCCGCAGGAAACCACGTTGTGGACACCCTGGCTCGACCTCACCACGGTGCCCACCACCGCGTTGCACTTCGATTGCGCGATCATCGGCGGAAGCATGGGCGTGCCGCCGCCCATCTGGCTGCGCGGCGACGCCGGCACGGGACCGGTCTACATCCAGAACTACGGCTTCGCCGGTCTGCTGCCGCCTCCGAACGAAGTGATCCTCTCCACGATCGATCCGAACCCGCCCCTGGACCTCGGCGCCGTGCAATGGGTCTCCATCGATTACCCCATCTCCGGGGGGCCGCTCGCGGACAGCGTACGGCTCGGCATCGCCGCCGTGGTGCCG
>CAZFAW010000276.1:0-4180 GCA_964517015.1 uncultured Chryseobacterium sp. | reverse complement strand
AGCGACCCGAAAAAAGCCAAGCAACGCCTGGCCACCTTCAGCCCCGATGGCAGCCACGCCGCCTTCGTGCGCGACAACAACCTCTTCCTGGTGGACCTGGCCAGCATGACGGAGATCCCGGTGACCAAGGATGGGGAATGGAACAAGGTGCTGAACGGTGCCACCGATTGGGTGACCGAGGAGGAATTCGCCCTGGTGCAGGGGTACGCCTGGAGCCCGAACGGGACCAAGCTGCTGTACCTGCGCACCGACGAGAGCAAGGTGCACGAATTCGACCTCACCACCTACAAGGGCGAACTCTACCCCGGCGAGTACCGCTTCAAATACCCCAAGGCGGGCGAAGCGAACGGCGAATTGCAGTTGTGGGTGTACGACACGCGCGACGGCCGCACCACACAGGTGCCCTTGGGCGATGGCGAGGGCGAACCCTACATCCCGCGCTTCGGATGGACCATGAATGACGACGTGCTGTGGTTCATGCACATGGACCGGCTGCAGAACCAGAAGGACATCTACACGGTGGCCGTGCCGCAATTGCGCGCGGTGCAAGCAGGCCTGAAGCCGGTGCGCATCTACCACGAAACGAGCAAGACCTACATCGAGGTGACCGACGACCTGTTCTTCCTGAAGGATGGAACGGGCTTCATCCTCACCAGCGAGCAAAGCGGCTGGAACGCGATCCTCTGGTGCAACATGGCCGGCACCGCGCAACGCCCCGTGGCCATCGGCGAGTACGACGTGGTGGCGGTGAAGGGCGTGGACGAAGCGAACAAGCGCGTGATCTTCACCGCTGCGCTGAAGGGAGCGAACCAGCAGGAGGTCTGGTCCATCGGGCTGAACGGCAAAGGGCTCAAGCAGCTCTCCCCGGCAGGCGGCACCAACGATGCCGAGTTCTCCGAAGGCTTCAAGTACTTCATCAACACCCACAGCACGGCCAACACCCCGCCGGTGATCACGCTGCACGAAGGCAGCGGCCGCCTGGTGAAGACCCTCAAGGACAACAGCAAGCTGGCCGGCGCCCTGCGGCGGTACGGCTGGCAGCCCATCGAGCCGATCACCGCGGAAGTATCGCCCGGCCTTGCGCTGAACGGCTGGATGCTGAAGCCACCGGGCTTCGAGAGCCGCAAGCGTTATCCGGTGATGATGACGCAGTACAGCGGCCCGAACAGCAACGAGGCCATGGACCAATGGGACGGACGCGGGGCCCTGTGGAACCAGATGCTCGCCCAGAAGGGCTACATCGTGGTGTGCTTCGACCCGCGCGGCACCGGGCATCGCGGCCGCGACTTCCGCCACATCACTTACGGGCAACTGGGCAAGTACGAGACGGAGGACCAGATCGCTGCCGCCCGCTGGCTGGCGCAACAGCCTTACGTGGACGGTGCGCGCATCGGCATCTGGGGCTGGAGCTACGGCGGCTACATGAGCAGTCTGTGCATCACCAAGGGTGCAGACGTGTTCAAGATGGCGATCGCCGTGGCGCCGGTGACCAACTGGCGGTACTACGACAGCATCTACACCGAACGGTACATGGGGCTGCCCGCCGATAACGCGAAAGGCTACGACGACAACAGCCCCATCAACCACGTGGACAAACTGAAGGGGAGGTTCCTCCTGATCCACGGCATGGCGGATGACAACGTGCACCTGCAGAACAGCACCGAGATGGTGAACGCCCTGATCAAGGCCAACAAGCAATTCGAACAGTTCTTCTACCCCGACAAGAACCACGGGATCCACGGCGGCAATACGCGCGTGCACCTCTACGACCTGATGACCGACTTCATCGTACGGAACCTCTGACCGAGCGGCCGGGTCGGGCATGCACGGCGCGCCGGGAGCCGGTCCATGGCCCGGTTCGCCCCCATTCGCCTCCGCCGCCTACCTTCCCGCCGCTTCACCCCCCTGTTCCACGCAAACCCCGCGCTGACCCATGAGCCAGACCGCCACTGCCGCGTCAACCAAACACCCCAAAGGACTCTACGTCCTGTTCGCCACGGAAATGTGGGAACGGTTCAACTTCTACGGCATGCGCGCGCTGCTCACGCTGTACCTGGTGAACTCCCTCTTGATGAAGGAATCGGAGGTGTCCATCATCTACGGCTCCTTCCTGGGCCTCTGTTACCTGACGCCGATGCTCGGCGGGTACATCTCCGACCGGTTCCTGGGCAACCGCAACTGCATCCTCCTGGGCGGCACGCTCATGGCCCTCGGGCAACTGCTGCTCTTCACCAGCGCCAGTGTGTTCGGTTCGGACATGGACCTGGCCACCACGCTCATGTGGGTGGCACTGGGCGTATTGATCTTCGGGAACGGGTTCTTCAAGCCGAACATCTCCAGCATGGTGGGCAGCCTGTACCCCAAGCAGGAGAAGAACAAGCTCGATACGGCCTTCACGATCTTCTACATGGGGATCAACCTGGGCGCGCTGCTGGGCCAGTTCTTCTGCCCCTTGCTGGGCGATGTGAAAGACTCGGCCGGCATCCGCGACATCCATGCCTTCCGCTGGGGGTTCCTGGCGGCCGGTTGCGCCATGTTGATCGGCACAGTGACCTTCCTGCTGTTGAAGAACAAATACGTGCGCACGCCGGAGGGACGGCCCATTGGCGGCCTGCCCAAGCACAACACCAGCGCCGATTTCGAAGAGGGCGAGGCACAAAAGCCCCACTTCACGCCCATGAACCTGGGCATCTCGGTGGCCTTGTTGGCCGGGCTTTTCCTGCTCTTCAACCTGGCGGTGGGCCTGAACGTGATCTACTCGTTCATCTACTCCGCCGGCCTCACCCTGGCGTTCCTGATCCTCACCGACCGATCGTTGACGCGCGTGGAAACACAGCGGATCATCGTGATCTACATCGTATCCTTCTTCATCATCTTCTTCTGGGCCGCGTTCGAACAGGCGGGCTCCTCGCTCACGTTCATCGCGGACAACCAGACCGACCGGAACTTCCTGGGCATGACGATCCCGCCCTCCATGGTGCAGATCTTCAACGGGATCTTCGTGGTGCTCCTGGCCGTGCCCTTCAGCATGCTGTGGGACCGCCTGCGCGCCCGGGGCCGCGAGCCCATCTCGCCCATGAAGCAGGCGTTCGGGCTCGCGCTGATCGCATTGAGCTACTTCATCATCGCGCACAACGTGAAGGACCTGGGCATTTCCGGCCTGCTCGCGGTGAAGTGGCTGATCCTGCTGTACCTGATCCAGACCTGCGGCGAGCTGTGCCTCTCACCCATCGGCCTCTCGCTGGTGGGCAAGCTGGCGCCGCGCCGGTTCCAGTCGCTCCTCTACGGCGTGTTCTTCCTCTCCAACGCTTCGGGGTACGCCCTTGCGGGCACGTTGGGCTCCATCCTGCCGCCCACCACGGACAAGTACATCGAGGCGAAGGACCAGAACATCGACCTCGGCGCGATCCTCGATGGCACCAAACAGGCCACGGGTACCGAGCTCTTCCTGCTCGCGCAGTACAACATCGCCAGTGTGGACGGCGAGAAGGCGAAGGCCAGCGGCGTGGACCTCGAGGGCTACATCGAGCGCAACAACAAGACGATCGATGGGATCCATAAAACGGACAAGGGTGCCGTGGTGACCGCCGCGCAGCTGGAGATCCCTCCGGCTGATGTGCTGGAGAAGATGCAGAGCGCGGGGATCATCAGTGTGGCGTATCCCGTGTTCGCGGGATTCACCATCCACAACCTGTACGAGTTCTTCATGGTGTTCGTGGTGCTCTGCGGCATCGCCTCCGCCATCCTGTTCGCGATCACCCCTGTGCTGAAGCGCATGATGCACGGCGTTCGCTGAGCCGCCGCACCCCTTCGAACCCCGAACCCTCGACCGCCCCGCCATGTCCGCCACCACCGTTACCCTGGAACAGATCCGGGACTTCAAGGGCAAGTACCCCAGGCAACTCTGGTACCTCTTCGGCACCGAGATGTGGGAGCGCTTCTGCTTCTACGGCCTTCGCGGCATGCTCACCGTGTTCATGGCCACGCAGCTGGGCCTGGACGATCGCGCGGCCAACCTGCAGTACGGCGCCATCCAGGCCTTCGTGTACGCCTTCACCTTCATCGGGGGCATTTTCGCCGATAAGATCCTGGGCTTCCAGAAGTCGCTGTTCTGGGGGGCATCGCTCATGATCCTGGGCGGTTTCATCATCGCCTTCGCGCCCACGGAACTGTTCTACAT
>CAZFAW010000275.1:0-4200 GCA_964517015.1 uncultured Chryseobacterium sp. | reverse complement strand
TCGAAGTTGAAGTTGCGACAGAAGCGCTTGCGCAATGCGAGCCCCCAGCCACGGTTCATGCGCGCGCCGAAAGGTGCATGCAGCACCACGTGCATGTCGCCGGCTTCGTCGAAGAAGCGCTCGAGCACCAGACGATCGCGCGTGGGCATGCATCCGAGCGAGACCATTCCAGCCGCGAGGTAGTCCACGATCTGTTCGGCCCCAACGCCGTCCACTCCAACCTCCTTCTCCAGCCATTCCATTGGGGCGAGCTTCCACGGATCGCCCTCTCCCAACGTGTCGTTGATCGGCCCGAAACGATCCGCCACCTCCTGCCGCAACCGCGCGGTGGCCATGCTCAGTTCCTTCGAGCGTCCGGGCGCTTCGCCAAGCCAGAAGGGCAATGAGGGTGGTTCGCCGTGGGCATCCTCCACGCGCACTTTGCTTTCGGTAACTCCCAGGATCCGCCATGTGCTGTTGCCCAGTTGGAACACATCGCCAGGCATGCTTTCGATGGCGAAGTCCTCGTTCAACGTACCCACGAAAACGTTCTCCGGTTCGGCGATCACGTCGTAGTCGAACAGGTCGGGGATCGCGCCGCCGTTGAGGATCGCATATTGCCGCGCTCCTTTCTTGGCTCGCAAACGGCCCGTGATGATGTCGCGGTGGATGTGCGCGCCGCGTTTGCCCCGACGCGTGGTGAAGCCATCGGCGAGCATCTTCACCACTTCATCGTAGGTCTTTCGGTCGAGCTGGCGGAAGGGATATGCGCCGAGCATCACGGCGAAGAGCTCATCCTCCCCGATCTCTTCGCAGGCTACTTCGGCCACGATCTGCTGCGCCAGGATGTCGATCGGCTTCTCGGGCATGATGATCGCATCGAGCTCGCTGCGGCGCACGGCATCGAACAGGCCGGCGCTTTCCACCAGCTCATCGCGCGAAAGCGGGAACAGTCTGCCCTTGGGCAATCCGCCCACATGGTGTCCGCTCCTGCCCACGCGTTGCAGGAAGGCCGCGATGCTGAAGGGGTTCCCGATCTGGCACACGAGGTCCACATCGCCGATGTCGATGCCGAGCTCGAGCGATGCGGTGGCGACCAGCGCGCGGTAGCGCCCTTCCTTCAGGTCCGTTTCCGCGGCGAGGCGTTGTTCGCGCGCGAGGCTGCCGTGGTGTGCGCCCACCTTGTCCTCGCCGAGGCGCTCGCGCAGATTGAACGCGAGCCGCTCGCACATGCGGCGCTGGTTCACGAAGATCAATGTGGTCCGGTGCTGCTCGATAAGCTTGATGAGCTTCTCGTAGACCTCGGTCCACACCTCGTTGGGCATCACGGCCTGCAAGGGCGAATCGGGCAGCACGAGCGCGAGGTCCATGGCGCGCTTATGGCCGGTATCGATGATCACACAATCCGGCGCACCGTCGGAGCGCATGTGCTTGTTCCCCACCAGGAATTTCGCGACGAGCTCGACGGGCTTTTGCGTGGCGCTGAGGCCGATGCGCGTGGCCGGTCGCGTGAGCAGGTGGTCCAGGCGTTCCAGGGAAAGGCTCAGGTGCGAGCCGCGTTTGTCGCCGATCATCGCGTGCACTTCGTCTACGATCACCGTGCGGACGCTCGAGAGCATGCGCCGGCCGCCCAGGCTGGTGAGCAGCACATACAGCGATTCCGGCGTGGTGACGAGGATGTGCGGCGGCTTCTCGCGCATGCTCTGGCGGTCCTGCGGCGTGGTATCGCCCGTTCGGACCATCACGCGGATCTCCGCTTCCGGCAGGCCGTGCTCCTTCAGTTCTGCACGAATGCCGCGTAGCGGTCCCTGCAGGTTCTTCTCGATGTCGTTGCTGAGCGCCTTGAGGGGCGAGATGTAGAGCACTTGTGTGCGGTCCTCGAGCCTTCCATCGATCCCTTGTCGAACGAGTTCATCGATCGCCCACAGAAATGCGGTGAGGGTTTTTCCGCTGCCCGTTGGCGCAGCCACGAGTACGTTCTTTCCCGCGGCGATGGCGGGCCATGCCTGCTGCTGCACTAGCGTGGGAGAAGGGAAGTTCTTCCCGAACCAGGCACGAACTGCGGGATGGAAGTCGTGAAGGGACATGACGGTAAATCCGGCGATCCGGGATGGACAAGATATCCATGAAGAACGGCAACCCCTACCCTGCTCCTCGTCTTTGTCCCAGACCTTCACCGCATGATCCGCAAGCTTACCCTGTTCGCCGTGGCTCTTTCCTCCCTTGCCGGTTCGGCCCAGTTCGGACCGATCCAGTTCGCCTTCACCAGCGAACTGGCCTATCCAAGCCGCGTGATGGTCGGCGACATGGACGGCGACGGGGCAATGGATGCGGTGGTATACAATGCCACCGGTTCCGGGAGCATTTATGCCTATACGCTTTGCTGGTATCGCAACCTCGGTGGTGGCGCGTTCGCCTCGAGACAGGTCATGTTCACGGGCTCGATCGGCAGCGCCGTGCAACTGCGGATCCGCGACATGGATGGCGACGGCGACGGCGATCTGACCTGGGATGGCACCTGGTACCAGAACGATGGAACCGGTGCGGTGACCCTGGTCGGAGCATTTTCGCCCGTTGGTGGAGCCGCACTATTGCTTGCCGACCTGGATGATGACGGCGATGTGGACGACCTGGTGCGAACTGCCACCAGTGTGAACCTGTTGCAGAACGATGGTAGCGGTGTGTTCACCGTGGGCGCGGCGATCGGCCCCGCGGGAACGAACAGCTCCCTCTCTGCCGCCCAGGGCGACCTGGATGGTGATGGTGACCTGGACCTGGTGATCGGCGGGAACAACGCACAGGTGGGCTGGTACGCCAACCTGGGTGGTGGCAATTACGGCCCGCAGCAGTCGATCACCGACTTCGTGAACCCTGCCGCGCCCTTTTGCGGCGATGTGGACGGCGACGGTGATGACGATGTGATCGGCTTCGGGCTACCGGGGGGAACGGTCTGGTTCGCGAACGATGGCCTTGGCGATTTCACCCTGGGCGACACCATTCCCTCGGGACAGCCAGGCGCGATCGGCGATTTCGACGGAGATAACGATGTGGACTTCACCGTGAGCACCGGCACCACCTGCAATGTGCAACTGCTGCTGAACAATTCCGGGGTCTCCTGGAGCAACTACAGCGTGGAGGGCGTGGGTGGATACAACCTTGTCGGCAGCAGCTATGCGGCCGGCGATCTGAACGACGATGGCCTCACGGACCTGCTCAATTGCAGCGGCATGGACATCGGCGGGTGGTACCCCAACCTGGGCGGTGGAAACATCGGCCTGCGAAAACGCTTCTGCCAGCAAATGGCCGGCGGCTATGACCTGTCGGCAGCCGACATCGACTTGGACGGCGATCTGGACCTGGCCACGGCCAGTTACTACGGCGACTTCGTGTGCTGGTACGCGAACAATGGCGATGGTACGTATGGTGCTCAACAGCTGGTGGTGGAGAACAAGAACCAGGTCTCCACATCGCGTCTGGTCGACCTCAATGTGGACGGTCTGCCGGACATCATCACCAACGCGTCGAGCAGCGCGGTGATCTGGAACAACGGCGGGGGGGCGACATGGACACCGGACACACTTCCGGGACTGGGCACCTCGCGCTGCGAAGTGGACATCGACGGTGATCTCGACATCGACCTGATCGGTTCGGGACAGTGGTATGAGAACGACGGCACAGGGGAATTCACCGTCCACGCGGAAGCGCTGCTGACCAGCGGGCTTGTGCAGGCCGGCGACCTGGAGGGTGATGGGGATGTGGACCTGGTGATCGGGTCCACCGGCGGGATCAGCGCCCTGATCAACGATGGCACCCAGAGCTTCACCTCCGTTGCGAGCCCCGGCAACGTGGTCCGTTTCGGCATGGCCGACCTGGATGGCGATGGTGATCTGGACCTGGCCGCCATGCCCGGTACCATCAATATCCGCGGTTATTACAACAACGGCAGCGGCACCTTCACCGAGCAGACCTTGTATACCGGCGGCGCTGGCTTCACGCGCACCATCCTGGTCGACGACCTGAACGGCGACGGTTTTGCCGATGTGGCCTGGGCGCTGAGCAACGGCTACACACACCAGACCTATTACAACCTGAACCTGGGCGATGGCACGCTCGGCCCGGCGAACCTGATCGACCCGACCGCGGAGAGCGCCGCGCAGATGATCCTGGCCGACCTGAACAACGATGTGGTGCTGGATCTCGTGACCGTGCGCTTCCGCACGA
>CAZFAW010000274.1:0-4201 GCA_964517015.1 uncultured Chryseobacterium sp. | reverse complement strand
GTGGCCGTGGTGGCGGCGGTGGGGTGGTTGGTGGCGACGGCGTGAGGGGGGGCGGTCGGCCAACCCCGTGATCACCTTGAATGAACAACGGGCTGCTGCGGTGTTCCACCCAATGCGCGGTAGAGAATGATTTGACGCCCACCCCATGACCGCCAAACAACGTCTCGAAGTGACACACCTTGACTACACAATACGCACTTTTCAGTGGAAGGTGGCTCATGTTCTATCCCCCTATCGTGCATGCGCACCATCATCGCTGTTGAATCCCTGCATGCGCAAATGACGGCCCTTGATCCGTTTGAACAACACGTTGCAAGTTCGCAACCACACCTAGCAGAAGGAGCTGGCTCTGCCACCATGGCGATCGGGATCCCTGACCTTTGCTACCGCGTTATCATAGCTGCATCGTGACGATCATCTAAGGAATGATCCGACCCGCGGCTGGAAGCGAGCATCGTACGGAGAAATGGTACGCCAAAGCGGGCACCCAGCCACGTTTGTCAGTGCTGCACGATCAACTTCTCGGTGCGCATGGCTTCCGAACTAGTGACCACGACCAGATAGGTCCCATTAGGCAACATGGAAACGTCCAACGCACCACGGTTCTCTGAAATACCTTGAGAACGTAGGACAGGTCGCCCTGTAAGATCCCGGACTTGGATCTGCGCACCTGTGGCTACTTGCGCGATGCGCACAACGGCACTGGCGGGGTTCGGGAACAACATCGGAACCTGAGCATCTGTTTGCACCTGCACGCTCCTGCGTTTATCGTGATACGGAAGGAGCGGTTGGCGCCGTACCTCTTCACAAGTAAGCGGCGGCTCGAGGGAGAAAGGGGGGTCCGTGCATTCCCAGCAGCTCATGTGGTCCGGAACCGGAAAGACAGGGTCCAAATAATGGGGGAGGCAGGGGGCGGCGGGGGTCGGATCGGCAAGTATGTTCTCATAGGCGGCTGTTTGCCATGCCTCCAAGTACCAGTGGGTATCGGTTCCTTGCCAGGCCGGGTAGGTGATGTAGTACGGATCGAAAACATCCGCGAGGGAGACCATTCCTGTATTCGTAGTTCCTCCGGTGCAAGAGAAGTTCTGGTAGGTGTTCAGTCCGTGGAATTGGACGTGATAGGGGTAGGTATGATCACCGATGATCCAGATGCCCATCAGATTACCGTACTGATTGAAGCGACAATCATTGAAGTACCCCGCTCCCATATGGTTGCTCTCGAAGAGCCGGCGGAGATTGACGGAAATGAACTCCCCGTTGTAGGCATCCGAGAAGTAACAGGCATCAAAGTGCGTTCCAGCGAGGGTGTCGTACAAGCAACACGTTTCGTTCGGAGGAAGGCATTTGGCGCCATTGAATGCATTGCTCGTAGCCCCGTAGATCTGACATCGGACGAATTTCATGGAGGGCGCGTTCGGATACAAGGCATTCCCCGTTTCAGATCCCACAATGATGCAGTCCGTGAACACATAGGTGCCGGTGTTCTGCACGCGGGAGCACGATGACGCGCAGTCCGAGATCACGCCGAAGTCATGGTTGTAGGCGAAGGTGCAGCGATCGAAATACCCCTGTTTCACTGGGGCGAATTCCGGTCCTTCGTTCTCCATGTCCAGGCCTGCAGCCGCATCCGAGCGAACGTAGCCAATGGCGTTGCTATTGAAATAGGAATCGGTGGCGGTCACATCCTGCCCTCCGCTCCAAGCCATGCCGCAACGCCCATTCCAATCCAGACGGCATTTCTCGATGGTGATGGCCATGTGATCCGAGTGCGGATCCGTCACTCCGGAGTACAGCAGTAAGCCATCTCGACCGCAACCACGGGCCCAGATGTTCTTCAGGAAAATGGAGTAACATCCATGGACATGCATTCCATCCCCTTCGGCCTGGATACCCGAATCACCCACTCGGCCTCCAAGGATGTATCGGTCAGAGTTCCCGTCAATGGCGATCTGACTTATCAACACACCATGGCAGTTCTCAAGTTCGATCGCGCTACCAATGCTCGCAACCTTGTCCAGGCTTACGGGCGTCGCATTGGGCAGATATCGTTGTTGCGTGCCCGGGTCAAATGCGCCATAGCGCAAGCAATCATCGTATTTCAAGATGGTGAGCGGACCATCCTTTTCGCCGCCCTCCACACCGACTATGCTGAAGTCATGGCAACTCGTGAAATGCATGGCGTCCTGGCCTTCGAGGAAATACCCCCCTGTGGGCGTCTGCTCGCCGACCATGTATGTGCCTTTCTCGAAGATCAACATGCCGTTACCATGTCGCTCGCTGAACCAAAGAGCCGCAGCCTGAAGTGCGTCCTGGTCGCTGCAGCCATCATCTGGAAAGGCGTTCCATTGCGAAACGTACATCACCACATAGGGGTTGGGATCGGGGTCCACTACTGGCACCGGTGGACATTGTGCGAACAGGTTCGTGGATGCTGCCTGGGTACAAGCCACGATCAGCAGGGTGTGGTGTTTTCTCATGTGGAGCCGCTGGCAGCGGATTTGTCCGCTGAGCAGGGCAATGAAGATAGCAATGGATCCGCCCCGGGCCGATCGTTGGTTCCGATCGCTCGTGGCCGGGTTCGTCGCAGCCGTTACCACGTTCCTTGTTCGCTCGGCTGGAGCCGAACGCTCGGATCAGATGAGGGTGCATTCCTTGGATCCGCAGAAAGGCCAATGATCTCATAGCAACCAACTCCAACGGTCACGAGGTTCACCAACGCGGTAGACCAGAACATTGCAATAGCAATACGCGCCCCTGTGCGGCTCACTTATACTTTCACCCACACCCATGACCGCCAAGCAACGCCTCGAAGCCACCCTCTGGGACATCGCCAACGCCCTGCGCGGCAAGATGAGCGCGGACGACTTCCGCGACTACATCCTCGGCTTCATCTTCTACAAGTACCTCAGCGAGAAGATGGAGATCTATGCCGACGAGATCCTGCACCCCGACGGCATCACCTACGACGAGATCACCGCGAAGACCAAGGACCGCAAGGCCTACTTGAAGGCCGTGAGCGAGCTGAGCGTGGAACACCTCGGCTACTTCCTGGAGCCCGAGGAACTCTTCAAGAACGTCGTGCCCGATGGACAGGAGGAAGATGGTGCCGATGCGCCCTTCATCCTGGACAAGCTTACCAAGGTGCTCAACCGCATCAGCGACAGCACCCGCGGCCACGAGAGCGAGGAGGACTTCGCCAACCTCTTCGAGGACCTCGACCTCACCAGCAGCAAGCTGGGCAAAGGCGAGAAGGACAAGAACAATCTGGTGGTGAAGGTGCTGCGCAAGCTGGCCACCGTGGACTTCGAGTTGAATGACCCCGCGCACGATGTGCTGGGCGATGCCTACGAATACCTCATTGCACAGTTCGCCAGCGGTGCGGGCAAGAAGGCCGGCGAGTTCTACACCCCGCAGGAGGTGAGCACCGTGCTGGCGCGCATCGTTACCACGGGCAAGAAGCGGTTGAAGGCTGTGTACGACCCCACCTGCGGCAGCGGCTCGCTGCTGTTGCGCGTGAAACGCGAAGTGCTGGATGTGGGAATGATCTATGGCCAAGAGAGTATCGCAACCACCTACAACCTGTGCCGCATGAACATGATCATGCACGATGTGCACTACCGGCAGTTCGACATCCGCAACGAGGACACGCTGGAGCGCCCGCAGCACTTGGAGCACCGCTTCGAGGCCATCGTGGCCAACCCGCCCTTCAGCGCGCACTGGAGACCCGGCCCCACCAAGGCCACGGACGACCGCTTCAGCGCGCCCGGCAAATTGGCGCCCAAGACCAAGGCCGATTTCGCCTTCCTGCTGCACATGCTGCACCACTTGGACGAAGGCGGAACACTGGCCTGCGTGCTGCCCCACGGCGTGCTGTTCCGCGGCGCGGCCGAGGCGCACATCCGCGAATACCTGATCCGCGACCTCAACGTGCTCGATGCCGTGATCGGCCTGCCCGCCAACATCTTCTATGGCACAACCATACCCACCAGCATCGTAGTACTCAAACGCGGGCGCAGGGACCGCGATAACATCTTGTTCATAGACGCCAGTGGCGAAGGGAACTACGAGAAGGTGAAAACGCAGAACAAGCTGCGGCTGGAGGATGTGGACCGCATCGTGAACACTTACCGCGACCGCAGCGAGCAGGAGAAGTACAGCCACGTGGCCCCGCTGGCCGAGGTGAAGGCCAACGGCTACAACC
>CAZFAW010000273.1:0-4212 GCA_964517015.1 uncultured Chryseobacterium sp. | reverse complement strand
TGTAAGCTTCCCCTTTTTTCGGGCCGATCATAACTGGGTGTTCCAGGGCCATGGTTGTTAGGGTTGGAGCTGGATCGGCGACCGGTAGCCGAGTGCTTTGTGTGGGCGGTAGTGGTTGTAGTCGTGCATCCATTCGGCGGCGCGAGCGCGCACATCATCCAAGGTAAGGAAGACGTTGGCGTTGAGCAGCTCACGGCGCATGTTCCCATTGAAGCGCTCCACGTATGCGTTCTGCGTGGGCTTGCCCGGCTGGATGTAGTGCAGGGTAATGCCCTGCTGGCGGCACCAGTGATCGAGCTTATGGGAGATGAACTCCGGACCATTGTCTAGGCGGATCATCTGTGGAAGTCGTCCGGCCTCCTTCAGTTGCTGGAGCACGCGGATCACACGCATGGCCGGCAGGGAGGTGTCCACCTCGATCCAGAGCAGCTGGCGGTTGTAGTCATCGATCACGTTGAGCAGGCGGTAGGTGCGGCCGTTCCACAGGCTGTCGTGCATGAAGTCGATGCTCCAGACCTGGTCAGCGGCGGTGGGTTGGGACAAGGCCTGCTTCACGCGCGCGGGCAGTCGCTTGCGCGCTCTGCGGCGGATGTTCAGGTGCATGGCGGTGTACACCCGATAGACGCGCTTGAAGTTCCAGCGGCAACCCAGGATGCGCAGGCGGTGATGGCACTGCCACACCCCGATGGCCGGGTGGATGATGGTGAGCGCTCCAAGGGCCTGGATGATCGCCGTGTCATCGGGCGGATGTTTCCGGTACTGCACGGTACTGCGAGCAAGACCCACGCAGCGGCAGGCTTGCCGCTGGGTAAGTCCGTGTTCTTTGCTCATCGCCTGCACGATCTCTCGCTTCTCGTCAGGCGCCCCACTTCTTTTCGATCACCGCCTTCATCGCATCGTTCATCAGGCACACCTCGGCGTACATGCGCTTGAGACGCCCCACCTCCTCCTGCAGGTCCTTGAGCTGCCTGAGGTGCCGGGCGTCCATGCCTCCGTACTTGCTCTTCCAGTTCTGGAACGTGCTCAGGCTGATGGAGTGCTCACGGCACACATCGGCCATCTTCATCCCCGCCTCATGCTGCTTGAGCATGCCGACGATCTGCTGTTCGGTGAACTTGCTTCTTCTCATGGCTACAAAGTGTTGAATGTAGCCCTGGACCGGTCGACGATTTTTCCCGGCCCGCGGGCCGGGAAAAATCGTCACACCCAAGAATGAATGGCCGAACTTCGGGGAAGCTTACAGTCAAGCCGACATGGTTGCATGAAGTTCCCGAACGCGAGGAAGTGATTAACACGGTACTTGCGGTAGTGTGTGTGATGTACTTTTCATTTGAGGTACTAAGCAATGTTCTTCTCAATAGAGCTGAACTGGAAAGGCGAAAGCGCTTTATCGATAACGGCCTCGGGACAAAGTTGACCGAGCTCAAAGACCCGGGGTACTTTTCCAATGACTCGATATCCGAAGGCATTCACAAGCTTGGCGTGAATTGCTTTGAGAACAGCTTCTTCACGAGCCGCATTTCGGGTAGGATGCTCGTCCCGGCGTCGATTCAAGCCATTGGACTTCTGTTTCTGACTGTCTTAGTTGCTCTCTATGCAGATAGGCAAGTGCTCTCTGCTGTTCTACAGCTGGCACTACCCTGCACAATTGTGCACCAACTTGTACGACTGACCATGCTCCACTTTCAAGTGAAGCACATCTACAACGAGTTTCGACGCATCTATCACAACAGTCAATACCAGACCAGGGATTCCCTGGTGGTATCCAACATCATCTTCTACGAATCCACATTGGCTTGGGCTAGTGTTAGGCTCGATTCGAAACTCTTCAAGAAGCTCAACACCGAGCTTTCGAGCGAGTGGGAACGCATCAAGAAAGAACTAGGGATCTCCTAGATCTGATTCTGCTCAAGATGGAAAGTCCCCATTGAAAACGAGCTTCCATTGCCTCACAGCTTCTGGTATGCTATAACCCTCCGGCCCCTCTGCGCTATTGGCATGATCACGAGAGTTGAGCACTGTTGCTAACGCACTTCGTTGCTGGGATTCAGTGCGCGAGCAAGCGATGACTCCAGAGATACCTAACGGGTCCTGTAGTCCCCGGCAGTAACGAACTGCCAGCAATCGCAGAAGATCACGAATGCAGGAAGCGTAGCCTTTGGTGCCAGCGCAGATACCGTTCTCGACCATGAGGAGTTCCAAGTGAAAGGAAGAGACCGGTATTGGCGACGCCCTGGAATAGCGCCAGTGCTTCATGAGTTGGGCGGTGTACTTGAGCTTGCCACGACTTCGCATATCGCCCTCAGCGATTAAGGCGTTGTGACGGGTCGGGCTGGTCTCCTTCCACCAGCCATTCCCATCCGGTATGGCAAATACCGGCCAGTTCTTGCCTCCCAGCATTGCGAAGCGTGAGAAATAGGCCGGAACCACATCCACTTTCGCGTCAGAGAAGGTCACCGTGATGGAATGAACGTCCTTTCGAACAGTGGTCGACGGATCTGTATAACGTCCGAGCAACTCCTGTCTAATCTGTTCGAGTATAGTGTTCGATGTAAGCTGACGGTTGCCCCAGCGCAAATCGGTCCGAGCGATTACGACGAAGAGATCAGTATCGCTGTGCTTGTGGATACCAGAGCCTCGCGAGTAACTGCCAGTTACAACGTAGTCGGCTACCGTGAAAGCTTTTGAAAGACGGGACTTGATGGCGTTCAAGTGGCGCTCAATGGATATATGATCCGCATGCGTCGGCTGGATACGACTCAACAGCTTTTGGAACCGATCGGGAATACCCATGGCTCCTAAGCTATCCACCTGACCGGTCAGCCCCGCATTTCGCGTGAGGGTTCGCCCCCTATTGTCGCAAGTGTTCCTCGCGCATTTGGCGAGGGTCACTTGTGACGCACGCTAACTGCCTTCGCCGATGTTCCGGTCTGGCGGTTTGAAACCGCCTGGAACAACTTCTGTAAAGCAGATGAAGTCACAAGCGGCCCCGCTCGTTCAGCACGCTTAAGCGTGCGGCGGGAACACTTGCGACAATGAGGGGACAATGAGGGCGGATGACGCCGACCCCAGGATCTTCGAAGTGATTCACTCCAACTTCCGCGACGGCGTGGTGCGATCGATCATCAGCACGGCATCGAACTGGGTGGCCAGCACGGTGGGCTGCTCGAACCCGAAGTCGAAGGCGCTGTAACCGATGGAGCGCACGGGGCGTGGGTCGTAGATCCAGTTGCTTTTAGGATCCGAGGCGAGCGCACGCACGTCCAACAGGAGCGCAGGAGCGTGTGCGGGCAAGGCGCGGTGCATGGCCTCTTCCAAGCTGCCCATCGGGGCCGGGAAGCAGCGAGCGTCCATCGGTCGGTGGTCCGTGAAACCGCGTGTGGCGCGGTAGCTGCCTGCATAGGTGCCGATGCCCACCACGCGCAGCCGCTCGCCGAAAAGGCGCACCAGGTGGGCGCCCATGCTGGTGCCGCTGGCGAAGCCGGTGCGCCCGATGTGCGCATCGTGGGCCCACACGGCCATGCGCGTGCCTTCGGGCTGTTGCGCGAGCGTCCATGCGATGTTGGCCGCCATGCAACTGTCGCGGATCGAGGGGTTCCACGGATCATGGGCCTGTGCGGCGCACTGCACCACCACACGCGCGTTCTGCACCGCCCAATGGCGTTCCAACGCATAGTCCGGAGGCGTATCCAGCATGCGTTGCGCGATGAGTTCCTGCGCGCGCTCCGCGTTGGCCTGCCATAGCGCTCCCTCTCCTTCCGCCGGTCGTGGATAGTCGCCCTTGCGCCATGCTTCGCGATGCGGGGCGAGCAGTTCGCGCACCTGATCGGCGATGGCCGCGTCATGGCGGCGCAGGTAGGCCACCACGCTGTCCATGGGCTGTTGCGGATCCTGCATGTCGAAGCCCACGAACGAGAGCGGCTGCTTCGGTGCGCGCGCGTTGTAGGCGCGCATCCACTCGATCAGGTCCTTCACCTCCTGCTTGTACCACACCCCGAAGAGGCCGCCCATGGCTTTCTCCACCGTATCCGTCGCCCCGTTCACATACGCGTTGATGCGTTCCGTGGACAGCTGGTTGGCTTCGATGGCGAACACGGTGAAGCCTTTGCGTTCCACCAGGTAGCGGAACAAGTGATGCTTGGCCACGAAGAACTCGTGCGTGCCGTGCGTGCTTTCACCCAAGGAGACCACCTGTGCCGGACCTACCACACG
>CAZFAW010000272.1:0-4244 GCA_964517015.1 uncultured Chryseobacterium sp. | reverse complement strand
CCCCCGATTTCTACGCGGTGGACATGTTGAACCGCCTGCTTTCGAACGGGAACTCTTCGCGGCTGAACAAGAACGTAAAGGATCGCGAACAACTGGCGCTGTACGTGGGCGCTTTCAGCTTCCCGTTCGAGGAACCCGGGCTGGCCATCGCCTTCGCGATCGCCAATGCGGGCGTGAGCGCAGACAGCCTGGAACGAGCCATGGACGCGGAGTTCAAGACCGTTCGTGAGGTTACGGTCGATTTCGAGGAGCTCAACAAACTAAAGGCGCAATTGGAGACCGAATTCGTGAACGACAACAGCCGTGTGGCGGGCATCGCAGGCAACCTCGCCTCGGCCTACATGCTTCAGGGGGGCACCAAGCACATCAACGAGGAACTCGCCAGGTACATGAAACTGACCCCGGCCGACCTGCGGCGCGTGGCCGTGGAGTATTTCGATCCGTCGCGCCGCGTGGTGCTGCACTACCTGCCGAAGTCACAACAGAACCGATGAACCGCTCCCTTCTAACGGCCACCGCTCGTCGCGCCGCATCGTTGGCGCTGTTCATGCTCCCGCTATCCATGACCCACGCCCAGATCGATCGCTCAAAGGCGCCTTCTCCCGGCCCCGCCCCGCGGGTGAACCTCGGCCAGCACAAGACCTTCCTCCTCCCGAACGGCATGCGCGTGATCGTGGTGGAGAACCACAAGCTGCCGATCGTGGGCTTGCAGGTCAAGTTCGACATCGACCCGTTCCTCGAAGGCGAGCGCACGGGCCTTTCGGAACTGGCCGGCGAACTGCTGGCCACCGGCACCGCCAGCCATGACAAGGAATGGATCGATGAGCATGTGGATATGCTCGGCGCCACGCTCTCCACCACCAAGGACGGCTTGTTCGCCTCCAGCCTCGCGCGCAATTTCCCGGCGGTGCTGGAACTCGCGGAGGAAGTGCTGCTCCAGCCGTCGTTCCCTGAGAAGGAATTCGAGAAGGCCCGGAAGCGGACCCTCTCGGCCTTGAAGAGCAGGGAGGATGATCCCGATGCCATCAGCGAACAAGTGGGTCGCTTGATGACCTACACCAAAGCCCATCCGTATGGCGAGATCGCGACGGAGAAGTCCGTCCGTGCCATCGAGCGCGCGCATGTGGTGGCGTATTACAAGCGGTTCTTCCGGCCCGAAAAGGGCTACATCGTCCTGGTGGGCGACATCACCGAAGCGAAAGCGCGCGAACTCACAGGTTCGGTCCTGGGGAAATGGTCGCCTGCGAAGGTCGAACCCAAGGTCGACGCGGACGGGAACGAAGTGGTGGAGGGTTTGGGCATGATCCGCAGGGTGGAACAGAAGCCGCTGCCCGGGCCGGTGCGCCGCGTGGCCTTCGTGGAGAAGCCCGACGCGGCGCAGTCGATCATCCGGGTGGCCTTCCCGGTGGACCTGAAGGCCGCGGACCCGCAGGCGATCTGTGCACAGGTGCTCAACACGATCCTGGGAGGCGGCGTGTTCAACGCGCGCTTGATGATGAACCTGCGCGAGGACAAGGGCTACACGTACGGCGCCTACTCCGAATTGGTGCCCGATCGGTGGGGCGGTCACTTCTCCGCCAGTGCAAGCGTGCGCACCGAGGTCACCGACAGCGCCGTGAAGGAAATGCTCGGAGAGGTCGAACGGATCCGCGAAGAAGGAGTGTCCGTATCGGAATTGGAATTGGCGAAAAGCTACCTGGCCGGCAGCTTTGCGCGGTCCCTCGAAGATCCGCGCACAGTGGCACGCTTCGCGCTCAACACCTATTTGGAGGGTTTGCCGGCCGACCACTACGCCACCTATCTGCAGCGCCTCGATACCGTGAGCGCACGCGGCGTATTGAACGCCGCGCAGGCCCTGTTGGTGCCGGACCGTGCAGTGGTCCTCGTTGTCGGCGACAAGAAAGTGGCGAACAGCCTCACCCCGTTCACCGGTGAACCCGGCGTCGGGTATTACGATACCGAAGGCGCACCCTGGCGCGAACGCACGCGACCCGCCCCGGAAGGGGTGACCGCCGATCAGGTGATCCAACGGTACATCGAGGTCTGCGGAGGTAGCGCGGCCATCGAAGGGATCCGCGATCTGCGGATCGAGATGTCCTCCTCCCTGCAAGGAATGCCGGTGAAAATGACGCAGTGGTACGCCGCCCCGAACATGTATGCGAACAGCTTGACCTCGGGCGGGGTGGTACTGCAGAAGGTGGTGTTCGACGGCCAGAAGGCCATGAGCGATGGCACGCTCGGCCCGCGGATGCTCGAGGACCTGGAGTTGCTCGATGTGGCGCAGAACGCCTATCCCTTCCCCGAGCTCAAATACAAGGAACTGCACCACGAACTGCGCCTGAACGGCGTGATCGACGTGGATGGCCGGCAGGCGTACAAGGTGACCGTGCGCACGGAGAACGGCGGCCAGTTCGAGGAGTACTACGATGTGGAGAGCGGATTCAAGCTGCGCCGGTCGGAAGGCAAGCACAGCGACGAGGGGTACAACATCAACGTGACCCAGGACCTCAAGGACTACCGGCCCGAGGGCGGTGTCCAGTTCCCGCACCTGGTCACGCAGAACATGGGAGTGGAGCTCACGTTCACCGCGACGCTGATCGAGGTGAACCAGGGCGTGGACCGCTCCGTGTTCCGCGTCGAATGAGGCTCAGCGCTCGGTGAAGCTCAACGATCGCATCATGGCGTCGGCGAGGTACAGCAGTTCCCCGAAGCGTTCCTCCCTGGCGGTATAGGTGATCAGGAACGCCGAGTCGTTCTTCACGCGTACCACGGCCTTCCAATGCAGGTTCGCACCGTTCATGAGGCCGGTGTACTCGAACTCGTGCCCGTCATCCCCGGAAGGCGAGCTGGAGACCAACCGGCCTTGCTCGATCAGCTCGGCGATCTGCTGGTGCGTGGTACGCACATAGTCGTCCAAGGTGGCGCCGTTCAACGGTTGCACCATCAGGTTCACGTTCTCCCGGAACGAGTCCAGGCTGTCCTTCACCGGGGCCATGAAGAACGCCGCCGCACCCATTGGGGCGCCCTCCCGAACGGTCCAGTCCGTGGGGTAGGCCATGCGGCAACCGTCGCCCTTCCAGGTCGACCAATCGTGCTGGAGGAACGGCGCTGCAAGGAGCGCTGCGGCAAGTGTGAGCTTCATCGGATGTGGTGTCCCGTGCGAAGGTCGCGATCGTCGATCAACATCCGTCGGTGGACATCTTGGGGCCGATCGTCCGGATCGCGCTTGGATCCCGCTCGTCGCGCCAGTACGTTCGCGCCCCATGCGCAACGCCATGCTTACCCTGGCTTTGCTCGGGCTGCACCCTGCCGCCTCGGCCTATACCCTGAAGATCACTGGGTTGGTGAGCCATTACCATGGCGGAGAGCCGATGAACGGCGCCTTGGTGCGCATCTACAAGAACGGGGTGAAGGTGGATGCGATGGAGAGCAATGCCTTCGGGCGTTATGCCGTGCGGCTGGAGAACGACGCGGATTACGTGCTCCGGTTCAGTGCAACGGGTTTCGTGACCAAGTGCTTCGGGGTGGATACGCACGGCCTGGTGTGGGAGGGGGAGAACAACGTGAAGGAGCTCTTCGTCGAGATGACGATGATCGAATCTCTGCCCACCTTCGATCCCGGGTTCTTCGACATGCCCATGGGGCGCCTACGGTTCGAGCCCGCCACCGGCCTGGTGAGCTGGAACAAGGAGTACGAGGAATGGGTACGGCCCCTGGTCGACCGGGAAATGGCGAACTACGATGCCCACTGGGGCGCCACGGCCGAGGGGATCAAGCCGAGCGACGAGGAAGGGCGCTACCGGCGCTGAGCCGGGCTCAGTGCAGAACGGTCACGTGACCGTTCACTTCGTGCTTGTTGTAATGCCGGTCGCGCGCCACGATACGCCACACGTACACATCCTGCTGCACCACGGTGCCGTTGAAGGTGCCGTCCCACGAGGTCGGTCCCTTCTTCTGGAAGAGCAGTTCGCCCCAGCGATCGAAAATGGTCAGCTCGTACTCCACCACACCTGCAGCAATGGGGGTGAACGCATCGTTCATACCGTCGCCGTTCACGGTGATCGCGTTGGGCACATAGAGTGCGTACGCATCGTCGATCACCAGGTCGTACTGTGCCGTGTCCGAGCAGCCTTGATCGCTCGTTACGATCAATTCCACCGGATAGATGCCGGGCTCGTTGTATTGGTGTACGGGCGCCACCTCGGTCGAGCCTTCCTCATCCCCGAAATCCCACACCCGGCTCG
>CAZFAW010000271.1:0-4256 GCA_964517015.1 uncultured Chryseobacterium sp. | reverse complement strand
AAGGCAGGTTCACGAACACGGTCACCAGGTCCTTCGTCACGCAGGTGGCGCTGTCCGTCATTTCCACGGAGTACGTGGTGGTGGCGGTGGGGAAGGCGAGCGGATCGGCGATCGTGCTGTCCGAAAGGGTGTTGTTCGGGATCCAGAGGTACGCCTGTGCACCCGATGCGCTCAGCTGAGCGGTATCGCCCAGGCAGATCGTCTGGTCCGGTCCACCGTCCACATTGGCCAGGTACACTTCCACCAGCACGGTATCGGTGTTCACGCAGCCCGCGTTGGAGACCTGTACCACGAAGGTGTTGACCCCGGGCGGGGGAGTGGCATTGGGATTGGCCAGCGTGGCATCATCCAGGTCCGCGGCGGGAGACCAGAGGAAGCTCGAGCCCGGCGGGCCGGTGGGCGATCCGCCAAGCGCCAATGTGGTGCCGGGGCATACGGTGATGTCCGCACCGGCGTCCGCCTGCGGCAGGGCAGCGATGTTCACCGCGAGGGTGATCGGCACGGACGAGCAGCCCAGCGAATCGGTCGCGAACACGCTCACCGATCCGATGCCCGGCGCGCCCCAATCCACGGTGATGGCGTTGCTTCCTTGCCCGCTCGCGATCGCTCCACCGCTCACGCTCCAGCTATAGGTGGCACCGGCGATCGACAGGGTCGAATAGGCCGACCCCTCCTGTCCGGTGCACACGGTGGTGGGCCCTGTGATCGTGGCCGGGCCCGCGAAGGGGTTCACCTGCACCTGTACCACCACGTCCACCGTCTTCGGCGGACAGCCGTTGTCGGTCACGCTCACACTGAAGAGGTAGGGCGTGCTCTGACCTTGATCGCACGAGGTGTTCCAACAGAACGTGGTACCGATCGCGGCCAGCGCACTGTCCGGCGATCCGATCGTGGCCGGCGGGGAGAACAACCCGCCATCGAAGATGGAACCCGCGGCCAGCAGGAACAACGAGTCTCCGTCCACGTCCGTGAAATCCATGTCGAAGCAGAGCTGGTCGCCCGCGTTCACTTCATAGAACAGGGGCCATCCGCCGTTCGCTTGCGGGGTGTTGTTGGGTGGGCAGGCGATCACCTGCAATTGCAGGTCGCGCCGTGTTCGGCCGATCAACTGGCCGAAGCGGTATTCCTTCACTTCCACCGCCACCACGTAGTTGCCTTGCAGCGGTGCCCAGTATTCCGTGAGGCCGGTGCTGCCGTTGATGTAGGAATAGCCGGTGGCACCGAACGGTTGCGGTAGCGAGAAGCCCGCAGCGTAGTTCACTTCGGGCACGGGCCAGGGCAGAACGGCGGGAGGAGGGGTGATGCCGCCTGCGGTTGACACGCTGGCGTACGGCGTTTCGAAGCTGAAGATCAACAGGTCACCGTCGGGGTCCGTGGCGGCGTTCAGGAAGGTGGTCGTATCCTGTGTACAGAGGAAGGGCACCGGCACGCCCAGCCAGGTGGGCGAGGAGTTGTTCACCAGCGGCGGCGGGATGTACGCGTAGTACCCGATGCCCGTTCCATTGGGGTTGGCCACGTTCAGGATGCTCACGTTGCGGCAGCACATCTGGTAATAGAGGTGGTAGCCGCCCAGGTTCAAGGGCACATCGAGCGTGCCCACGAACAGGCCGCGCTCGGTGCAGAGGCCTTCGCCGATGGTGCATGAGTTGGGCAGGTCCGGTTCGATCACCGCCGTATCGGTCAGGAACACGTCCACCTCGGCGAATTGCGCCTTGTCCGCACCGGGCGCCAACGGATCCTGGATGTAGCAACCGATCGTGAGCGGCGTGCCGTAGTCCTGTCCCAGCAGTGTGTAGAAATCGGGCCAGTTGCTGTCGGTACCGCAGTTCATGTAGAACTCCATGTACACCTGGTAGCGGTAGATGCCGCTGCCGGGGGCCGTTTCACCGACATAGGTGTAGCCGAGGTTGCCACCGATCAGGTGGGTGGCGTTTGCAAGGGGGGCGGTTGCCAGAGCAAGCACCGCGGCTGCGGTGCGCATCGAACGGTACAGGTTCATCATCTGCCTCGGTTCCACTAGTTCAGGACGATCGAACGGGTCCAGCTTCCTTGTTCGCTCTGCAAGGTGAGCGTGTACCAGCCGGAAGTGGTGCTGGACAGGTCAAAGGTGATCACGCGATCGCCGGCGTTCAGGCGTTGCTCGAACACGGATCTCCCCAAGGCATCGTGAACGATCACGCGATCCGTGGACCGTGCTGCACGCGTCAGGGCCACGTTCACCACGCCCTTGGAGGGTTGTGGCCACACGTTCGCCACCGGATCGGTGAATTCGGTAACGCCGGTGAAGGAACAGCTCCAGTTCGCAATGAAGCCTTCCCAGGTCGTGGGACCGGGCGAGGCCGCCTGTTGCACGGTGATCGCGCCACCCGTGCTGGTGATCACACCGCCACCGGGAAGCACACCAATGCCGTTGCCGGTGAACTCACCGATCAACGGGCTGAACATGCTCGGTCCGTCATAGATGCGCAGCGCGTCGAAGTTGGTCTCGAAGGCGAACTGCACGAAGGTGAGCGTGACGAACTCGGCACCGGCCGGTTCGATGGTCACGGCCGGGCTGTCGCCCGGGGTATAGTCGGCATCCGGGCCGCCATCGTCGGTCAGCACGCCATAGCACGCATCCACGGTGATGTCCGGGCCGCCCAGCGGCACCCAGGTGGTGTCGCAGTAGGTGTCAGGGATCACCTGGATGTAGCCGACCTGCGTATCGCTGTCGCTGCCGAACGCGTTGGTGGCCGTGAGGGTCACCGTGTACGTGCCTTCGTCCGCATACACGTGCACCGGATCCTGGTCGGTGCTCACGCCGCTGCCATCGCCGAAGTCCCACGACCAGCCCGTCGGCAGGTTGGTGCTCAGGTCGGTGAATTGCACCACGCCTTCGCAGGTCACTTGCGGTGTGCCGACGAAGTCGGCCACGGGAGGATCGGTGTTCTGCAACACGATGCAGGCGTAGTCTTCCACCTGGCCGAACAGCGGTTGATCGCAGGCAGCGGAGATCTCGCCGATCACGTCGGTTGAAAGGCGCAGGCGCAGCGGCGTGTCGTAGACGGTGCCCGCCGGAACGACCACGGTGCCCGTGGGGCTGATCGCGCTCAAGGCCTGCCACACGAGTTCATCGCTGGCGAAGTCGCCGTTGTTGTCCAGATCGATCCAGAGGTACACGTCGTGCGGGTTGGCATCGCCGGTGGTCACGCTCACCGCATAGCCGTCCCCTTCCTGCACGGTGGCCGTGTTGCCGCAACTGCGGTCCACATAGCCTTCGGCTCCGTCGGGGCTGGTGCTGTTGATCCCCGCGAACTGGAATGCGAGTATGCCGTAGCCGCAGCAGTAGCTCTGGGTTTGCGGCGTGCACGTCGCGGGGACCAATTGCCCGGCGAGGTCGACCACCACCAGGTCGGTCTGCACCATCGTGTCCGTACCGTAGGCGCTCGTTACGATCAAGGTCACCGTGTAGGTACCGCTGGCCAGGTAGGTGTGCACGGGATCCTGATCGGTGCTGGAGCCGCCATCGCCGAAGTCCCACGCCCAGCTGGTGGGGCCGTTCAGGCTCAGGTCGGTGAAGAGCACGGTGCCGTCGCATGTGGTGGTGGGCGTGGCGATGAAGTCCGCTTCGGGCGGCGTGGTGTTCTCCAGCACCACCAGGGCGTAGTCTTCCGCCTGGCCGTAAAGCAGGTCCTGGCAGGGTTGCGGCGAAGGGGCGATGTTGAAATCGGCCATCACGCGCAGACGCAGGGGCGTGTTCAGCACGGCGCCCACCGGTACGGGCACCGTGGTGTTCGCGGTGAGCACGTTGTCCGCGGTGAGCACCAGCTCGGTACCGTCGAAGGTGCCGCTGTTGTCCCAATCGACCCATGCACGCATGTTGTGCTGGAAAAGCGTGGCCGTGGCTTCCACGCCCAGGTCGAAGGTGCCGCCGGCGAGCACCGAATCGTTCACGCAGCCGCGATCGGCGTAGCCTTCCGTGGTTGCGTCCGCGCTGGGGTACACGATGTCGCCGAAGCTCACCTGGGTGATGCCGATCCCGGCCACGCTTCCCGTGGCCACCGGAACGCATGCGGGCACCGGCTGCGGGCCGAACGCGTTGATCGTCACCACCAGTGTGGCGGTATCAGCACCGTACGCATTGGTGTCGATCAGCGTCACGGTGAAGGTGCCGTCGCTGGCGAAGGTGTGCGCGGGGTTCTGTACGGTGTCCGTGCCGCCGTCGCCGAAATCCCACGCCCAACCGGTGGGGTTGTAGCCGCTCTGGTCGGTGAATT
>CAZFAW010000270.1:0-4272 GCA_964517015.1 uncultured Chryseobacterium sp. | reverse complement strand
ACATCGAGGTAGGCCTTGCTTTTCACCTCGCCGGCCAGCACCACCTGCCCGGTGGTCACCAGCGTTTCGCAGGCCACCTTGCTGCTCGGATCGAAGGCGAGGAAGTGGTCGATGAGGGCATCGCTGATCTGGTCGGCCACCTTGTCGGGATGGCCTTCGCTCACGCTTTCGGAGGTGAAGAGGTAGGGCATGTGGGTTCGCGTTCTTCGGCCGTTCGTGGAACGGGCGCGCAAAGGAAGGAGTTTGGCCCACCCCGGCAAAGGCGTTGATCCGCGTCGCATCCACGGCCCTTAACACTTCTTCACGCGCGAGGCGTTGCATGCGATCGGAGCACGCGGATACATTCGCCGCGCTCCGCACGGCAATGAACATCCGGATCGAACACCTGACCAAGAGCTACGGTCCGCAGAAGGCCGTGGACGACATCAGTTTCGAGGTGCGGCCGGGCGAGGTGCTCGGTTTCCTGGGGCCCAACGGCGCCGGCAAGACCACCACCATGAAGATGATCTGCGGACTCAGCGCCCCGGACAGTGGCGTGATCGAGGTGGGCGGCCGCAACATACACAGCGACCTGGAGGCGGTGCGCAAGCGGATCGGCTTCCTGCCGGAGAACAACCCGCTCTACGAGGACATGCCGGTGCTCGACTACCTGCGCTTCACCGCCCGGGTGCAGGGCGTGAAGGGTGCCTTGATCGACCAGCGGTTGCGCGAAATGGTGGAGGTCTGCGGCCTGGGCCCCGAAAAGCACAAGCGGATCGGCGAGCTGAGCAAGGGCTACCGGCAGCGCGTGGGCCTTGCTCAGGCCATGGTGCACGACCCCGAGGTGTTGATCCTGGACGAACCCACCACAGGCCTGGACCCGAACCAGATCGTGGAGATCCGTGAGCTGATCAAGGAGGTGGGCCGCGCCAAGACGGTGATCTTCAGCACGCACATCCTCCCCGAGGTGGAAGCCACCTGCGACCGGATCCTGATCATCAACAGGGGCCGCATCGTGGCGGACGGCGCCCCGGACCTGCTGCGCAAACAGGCCCAGGGCAGGGATGTGCTGCGCGCCCGGATCGAAGATGGCGGCCGCGATGCGGTGGTGACCGCGCTCGCTGCGCTGCCTTCGGTGGAAGTGGCCGATCCGGTGGCCGGCGCCGAGAACCTGTTCGACCTGCAATGCCGCTCGGCCGCGCAGCGCGAGATCTTCCGGCTTTGTGTGGAGAAGGGCTGGACCCTGACCGAACTGCGCACCCTGGAGACCCGCCTGGAGGACGTGTTCCGGGATCTTACCCTGAACTGATGCGCACCGCCTGGATCATCGCACGCAAGGAGCTCGCGTCGTTCTTCGATTCGATGATCGCCTACATCCTGCTGGTGGTGTTCCTCGGGGTGGTGGGCTTCCTGAGCTGGTGGAACGATGGATCCATCCTCGCCGGTGGCCAGGCCAACCTCTACGTGTTCTTCGTATGGAGCTACTGGTTGCTGCCGATCCTGGTGCCGGCCCTTGCCATGCGAACCCTTGCGGAGGAACGCAAGACCGGTACGCTGGACCTGCTGCTCACCAAGGCGGTCACCGACTGGCAGGTGGTGTTCGGCAAGTTCATCGCCTGCATGATGCTCGTGGCCGCCGCGCTCCTGTGCACGCTGCCCTATTGGATCACCATTGCCCGCATCGGCCCGGTGGACCACGGCTCGGTACTGAGCGGATACCTGGCATTGTTGCTGGTGGCCGCCGGCTATTCCGCCATCGGCATCTATGCCAGCAGCGCCACCAACAACCAGATCGTGGCCTTCCTGCTGGGCTTGTTCCTCTGCGCGGTGTTCCACCTGCTCACGCTGGTCTCGGCCGGTGGTTCGGTGGGGCTCGTGGGCGAAGTGCTCCAGTTCCTGAGCACCGGCAGCCATTTCGATAGCATGAGCCGCGGTGTGATCGACAGCCGCGACCTGCTCTTCTTCGTGAGCCTGGTGGTGCTCGGCCTTTCGTTGGCCGAGGTGAACCTGGCCAAACGCCTGATCCGCGGAGCATGAAAACGCGCAAACAGGTCACGACCTTCGTGGTGCTGCTCGTCGGCATCCTCGTGCTCATCAACGCGGTGGGCCGGAAGTTCAAGTTCCGCCTGGACCTCACCGACGACGATCGCTACACGCTGAGCAATGCCACGCGCGACCTCTTGCACGAGCTGCCCGAAGGGGTTACGGTGACGGCTTACTTCAACGAGGACCTTCCCCCGCAGTTCGCCACCGCCCGTCAGGAGTTCAAGGACCTGCTCGTGGAGTACGACCAGCGCAGCAACGGCAACGTCGCGTTCGAGTTCATCGATCCCACGAAGAACGACACGCTGAAACAGGCGGCCGAGCGCGCCGGCATCCGCCCGCTGGTCATGAACGTGCAGGGCAAGAACAAGGCGGAGCAGCTGCTGGCCTACATGGGCGCAGTGGTGAAGATGGGCGACCGCAGCGCGGTGATCCCCGTGGTGCAACCGGGCACCGCCATGGAATGGACGCTCTCCTCGAGCATCAAGCAGGTGAGCGTGGTGGAGAAACCCACCGTGGGCCTGGTGCAAGGCCATGGAGAAGTGGCCATGGGCGGCATCGCCCAGGCCCTGCAGGGGTTGAACGTGCTGTACAACGTGGAGCCCATGACCTTCTGGGACACCCTGCCCGTGCATTCGCGCTTCAATTCGTTGATGATCCTGGACCCCGGCGACAGCATCAAGCCGGAGCACCTGCACTGGTTGGATGAGTTCCTGGCCAGCGGCCGCGGGGTGGTGATCGCCTTCAACAGTGTGCAGAGCGATCTGGGCCAGAGCCCCGTGGCCGATGCGCGAAGCACCGACATGGCCCGCTGGCTCGCCACGCACGGAGTGAACGTGCAGCCCACCATCGCCATCGATGCCCAATGCGGTCAGGTGCAGGTCATGCAGCAACGCGGCATGTTCACCATGCAGATCCCGATCGGCTTCCCGTACTTCCCGCTGATCCAACGCGAGGGCTTCGCCGATCATCCCGTTTCCTCCGGGCTCGAAGCCGTGGTCATGCAGTTCGCCTCGCCCATGACCTATTCGGGAGACAGCACGATCTCCTGGACACCCGTGCTCATGACCAGCGCGAAGAGCAACGCCCTGCCGTCGCCGGCCTACATCGATGTGCAGCGGCAGTGGACGGACACCGATTTCCCCCTGGGGCCGCAAACCATCGGCGCCGCACTGGAGGGCCGTTTCACGCCGGACGGCAAGACCGCCCGACTGGTCGTGTTCAGCAACGGCACCTTCGCCACCAGCGGTGAAGGGCAGGAGCGCCAGCAGTTGAACCCGGACAACGTGAACCTGCTGGTGAACGCCGTGGACTGGATCAGCGACGAGACCGGGTTGATCGAACTTCGCAACAAGGGCGTGAACTACCGCCCGCTCGAGGAACTGACCGAAGGCGAACAGTCCTCCATCAAGTGGATCAACCTGTTGCTGCCCCTGGCCTTCGCGGTGCTGTTCGGTGTGCTGCGCGCGCAATGGCGCAGGCGCCAGCGGTTGCAACGCATGCTGCCCGACCATGTTCAATAAGCTCGGCACCCGCACGCTGGTGATCGTGGCCGCCGTGCTGGGCCTGATCTGGTTCCTTGCCGACCGGTTCGGCACCGGTTCGCAACAGCGCACCTTCCGGTCCGAGATCCTGCGGCTGGATACCGCCGCCGTCTCCCGCATCCGCATCTCCTCCAGGGTCACGGCGCACAAGCCCGTACTGCTCGAACGCACGGGCGCGCAGGAATGGCTGGTGAAGTACGAGGGCACGGAACATCGCGGCTCCCACGCCACGATCCAGCGCCTGCTGTCGGAATTGCGCAGCCTTGACGCCGATCGCATGATCGGGAAGATGGACGCCGTGAAGGACCGCTACGACCTCTCCGACAGCCTGGCCACCACGGTCACCTTCACCGTGAACGGCACGGACCGGACCCTCGCCTTCGGAAAGCGGGTGCAGGCCAACAACGGCCCCTTCACCTACGTGAACCTCTCCGGCGAGAACGAGGTGTACGCGATCGCCGGCAACGTGGGCGGGGAACTGGACAACAAGGCCGATCACTGGCGACCGCGCGAACTGATGACGGGCGACCCGGCCACCTGGCAGCGCATCACCTTCACCTATCCTGCGGACACCGGCTACGTGCTGGAGCGCAACGGCGCCGGCTGGCTGGTGGACAGCATGCCCGCCGACAGTGGCAAGGTGAACAACTATCTCCAGAGCATCGCACTGAGCAAGGCTCAGATCTTCGCCGACAGTGTGGATGTC
>CAZFAW010000269.1:1446-4283 GCA_964517015.1 uncultured Chryseobacterium sp. | reverse complement strand
GGTACATGCCGAAGAGCTTGCTGGTGAGGGTGGCGCCGCCGCTCCAATCGAACGCGTTGGCGAAGCCGGCCAGTGTGTCGGCCACCACCCCGCTGCCCTCCGGATCGTAGTTCTTCTGCAGCGTTTCGAAGTACATGCGGTCGGTGAGGCGCAGCTCCGGGTTCAGCGTGAACCAGGTGGTCTTCAACGATGTGCTCAATGCAGCGGTGTGGCGGATCCCGTTCTGGGCCTGCCGTGCGAGGGTGGACAGGTTCGCCCAGTACAGGTGCTCCTCGGTGGTGCTGATCCGGTTATCGAAGTTGGCGCTGTAGCTCAGTCCCCAGTTCTCGTACCACCGGGGTGTGCCGACCCGGGGCGCCCGCACCAGATCGATCGGGAAGAAGCGCGGAACGTTGTAGCTCACCGAAGGCAGGGTGAAATCGAACCGGCCGGTCTGCGAGTTCTGGCTGTGCCTCAGGTTCACCCCCAGGTTGCTCGGAACCGTCCCGCCGAAGAGGTGGGTCCACGCGATGTTGCTCTGGAAGGTGTTGCTGAGGTAATCGACGGTGCTGCTGTTGAAGTTGTTCGTGAAGCTGTTGGTGCTGCCCGCGTTCACGCTCGCGTTGAACCGGTCGCTCAGGCTGGCCTTGGCGTCCACCACGTGGTTCCAGCGCACGAAAAAGGTGCGCTGCCGGCTGAAGTCCGGGAACTCCGGATCGCCGTTCAAGAGCGTGTTGTGGCTCAGGTCGAGCGAGCCATTGTAGCGGTAGCGCGTCTTGTAGCGGGTGAGGGCGTGCAGCGCCCAGCTGCCGCGGCTGTAAACATCGCCGGTCAGTTGAACGTCCGCGTGATCGCCCAGGGGCAGGTAGTAGCCGCCGTTCAGCAAATAGAAGCCGAGCTGTTCGCTTTCGCCCCAGGTGGGAATGAGGAGGCCCATGGTGCCGCGCGGCCGGTTGGGGAACAGACCGAAGGGAATGGCCAGCGGCGTGGGCACCTTGCCCACCTTCATGTACGCCGGGCCCACCACGATCTTGTCGTCGGGGATCACGATCATGCGGCTCACGCGGAAGTGGTAGTGCGGCTTCGGCCGGTCGCAGGTGGTGAGCATGCCGCCGCGGCTGTGCACTTCGCCATTGGCCAGTCGCTTGCTCTCGCTGGCCTGCACCCAGCTCTGTTCTTCTTCGGTGCGCACCTCACGGATGAAGCCCTCCTTCGTGCGGAAGTTGTACCGGATGCTATCGGCATCGAACTCCTTGTCGCCCTGCTTGAACCGTGGCTTGCCCAGGGGGGCGCCGGTGCTGTCGGGCATACCGAAGGCCTGTGCTTCCTCGTTCCTGAAGCTGTACCGGATCCGCTCGGCCGTGAGCTGCAGGTCCTCGTAGTTCACCGTGGCGGCACCATAGAGGTACACGGTTTGCTCATGGGCATCGTAGCGTATGCTGTCGCGTGCCGAGTACGTGACCGCGCTCTGCAAGCCCTGCGCGCTGCTCCCCATGGGAACCATGCCTACCAACAGAAGCGCTTGGAAAACTGCCCCGATCGACGGACCGGCCTGCCTGGGGGGGCCGGTAGCTTCGCGGCTCGGCCGGCACAAGGGGAGCCACGTGGACATGGGCGGGCCGAAAATAGATGAACACCTTCCGCGGTCCCGGAACATGATCCTACGAACAGTGAACGGCAGGTGGGCGGCGCTGGCCGGCGCGCTGGCGCTGGCAACATCTACCATGCCACAATCGGGGGGCGCCGATCCCAACCGGATCGATGTGGTGTGCCTGGACGCGGGGCACGGCGGAAAGGATCCCGGCAACCTGGGCACCGGCCGGTACAAGACCACCGAAAAGACCGTGGCCCTGAACGTGACCCGCCTGGTGGGCAAGTACATCGTCGAGGCCTTCCCCGACGTGAAGGTGGTGTACACGCGCGAGGACGATCGCTTCATCGAGCTGAAGGAACGCTGCGAGATCGCCAACCGCGCCAAGGCCGATGTCTTCATCAGCATACACTGCAACGCCAACGACAATACCGATCCGCACGGTACCGAGACCTACGTCATGGGTCTGCACAAGACCGAGGCGAACATGCGCGTGGCCATGAAGGAGAACGAATCGATCCTGCTGGAGGAAGGCCACGAGTTGAAGTACGACGGCTACGACCCGAAGGACCCGGACAGCCAGATCATCCTCACCCTGCGGCAGAACGTGTACCTGGACCACAGCCTGCAGCTCAGCGCCGCGGTGCAGAAGCAGTTCAAGGACCGCGTGGGCCGCAGCGATCGGGGTGTGAAACAGGCCGGGTTCCTGGTGATCAGCTACACCACCATGCCGGCGATCCTGATCGAACTGGGGTTCCTCACCAACAGCACCGAGGAGGACTTCCTGCAGAGCGCCGAAGGGCAGGACTACCTGGCCAGTGCCATCTACCGGGCCTTCAAGGACTACAAGGCGCAGCTCGAAGGCACCGACGTGGTGATGCAACCCCGGCCCGGGAAACCCGACAGCGCGGTGGTGGCCGCGGCCGATCCACGCACCGCAGCGGGCGCCGTGCATTTCAAGGTGCAGATCGCCACGGTGAGCAAGCACGTCGATCCCTCCCCGAAGAACTTCAAGGGGCTCGAAGGTGTGGAGGAGCTCAAAGGTGCCGGTCTGTTCAAATACATGGTGGGCGATGAGCCGACATTGGAACGCGCACGCGAAGTGCAGCGCCTCTGCCGCGAAAAAGGATACGACGGCGCCTTCATCGTGGCCTTCAAGGACGGTGCCCGGATCGATCTGGAGGAAGCCGTTACTTTGACCCGATCCCTACCCTGACGTGGCGTTCCTCAAATTGAAACGCGAGCATACCATCGCCCTCACCGTGCT
>CAZFAW010000269.1:0-1346 GCA_964517015.1 uncultured Chryseobacterium sp. | reverse complement strand
CTGACGTGGCGTTCCTCAAATTGAAACGCGAGCATACCATCGCCCTCACCGTGCTCGGTGGCGTGGCCCTCGCGATCTTCGGGATCAACTACCTCAAGGGCCTCGACCTGTTCGAGCGCCGCAACGTGTACTACGCCATGTACGGCAACGTGCAGGGGCTTGCCAAGGCCAGCCCGCTGGTGCTGAACGGGTACAAGATCGGCCAGGTGGTCGACGCCGAATTGCTGCTCGATGGCACGGGCCGCATCCTGATCACCTACCAGGTGAACACGGACGGGCTCCACATCCCCAGGAACTCACAGGTCCGCATCAGCGGCGACCTCTTCAACACCTGGGCGCAACTGCTGCCCGGCGATGCCACGGACATGGCGGCACCCGGCGACACGCTCACCGGCTCCAATCAACCCAGCCTCACCGAATCGTTCAACAGCACCATCGACCCGCTGAAGCAGAAAGCCGAGGGCATGGTGGCCTCCGTCGATTCGGTGCTCACCTCCCTCCAGGGGATCCTGAACAAGAACAGCGTGGGCGACATCAACGCGAGCTTCAGCAGCATCCGGTCGACGCTGGAGACCTTGAACGGTTCCGCCACGAAGCTCGACGACCTGCTGGCCGAGGAGAGCGGCACCATCCGCGCCACCTTGGACAACCTGAACAGGGTGAGCAAGACCCTGGCCGACAACGGCGCGCATCTGGACCGCATCTTCAGCAACGCGGACAGCCTCACTGCGGCCTTGAACAACGGCCAACTGCAGAAGACCCTGGCCGATGTGAGCACCGCCACCGGCGAGCTCAAGGGCATGATGGCCCGGATCAACGCCGGTGAAGGCACGCTGGGCGCACTGGTGAAGGACGACAGCCTCTACCACAACCTGAACAACGCCAGCGTACAGCTCGATCTGCTGCTGGAGGACCTGCGCGTGAACCCGAACCGCTACTTCAGCGTGTTCGGCAAGAAGGACCGACTGCCCAAGCTGAGCGACGCCGACATCGAACGGATCCGGGAAGTCATGGAACAGCAGGGGCGACAGCCATGATCGCGAGCGTGGTCTTCATCGCATTGCTGCTGTCGGCGATCGCGTTGTTCACCCGCAACATCCTGCGCGTGCGGCGCAACATCCTGCTGGGCCGCGACATCGCCATCAACGACCGCAAGGGCGAACGCTGGGCGCTCATGGCACGCGTGGCCATGGGGCAGAGCAAGATGGTGGTGCGGCCGGTGGCGGGCATCCTTCACTTCATCGTGTACGCGGGTTTCGTCATCATCAACATCGAGGTGCTGGAGATCCTGATCGACGGCATCTTCGGCACGCACCGGGTGCTCAGCTTCCTCGGCGGCTTCTACG
>CAZFAW010000268.1:0-4311 GCA_964517015.1 uncultured Chryseobacterium sp. | reverse complement strand
TTTCATCGAGCGCTTCGCGATCCTTGATCCGTGCGCTCTGGTCCGAGGCCCAGGCGCCCACCCGGCTGCCCCGCGGGCGTGAGGTGAAATAGGCATCCGAACTCCCTGAACTGGTGCGCTCGACGCTTCCCTCGATCCGCACCTGCCGCTCCAACGGCTGCCAGAAGAAGAGCAGTGCGGCGCGCGGATCATGCTCCAGGTCCAGCGCTTTGTGGCTGTTGTAGTTCGTGTAGAACACGAAGCCATCGGGATCGAATGCGCGCAGCAGCACGATGCGGCACGAGGGCCCCTGCCGTCCGCAGGTGGCCAGCGACATGGCGTGCGGCTCGGCGAGCCCATCGGCCTCGGCATCGTCCATCCATCGATGGAACAGCACGATCGGATCGTCGCCCGCGGTCCGTTCGTCCAGCGCGTGGCGCTCGTACTGCTGGCGGTGGTGCACTTGCTTGGCCATGACGGTCCTGTGGGCGCACGAAAATACCGGTTGCACGTTCCACGCCGCTCATGACCGCGATCATGTGCCGTGCCGTGGCCCCGGCTCCCTACCTTTCATCCGCGCACAGGATGTCGACCGATCCCTTCGATCTCGCACCGCAGAACGACCTGCGCCCGAAACGCGGCAGGTTGCTCGTGTCCGAACCCTTCCTTCCCGACCCCTATTTCCGGCGCACGGTGGTGCTGCTCTGTGAGCACAACGAGGAAGGTTCGTTCGGGTTCGTGCTCAACCGGTTCATCGACACGAACGTGAACGAACTGATGGAGAACATGCCGGCCATCAAGTCGCGGATCAGCATCGGGGGGCCTGTGCAGAGCGGCAACCTCTATTACCTCCATACGCTCGGGGGCCACATCCCGGGCAGCCTCGAAGTGGTGGACGGCGTGCACATGGGCGGTGACTTCGAACAGATGCGCGCCATGCTGGCCACCGACCCGAAGCTCGCTCGCCATGTCCGCTTCTTCGTGGGCTACAGCGGCTGGGGCGAGAAGCAGCTGGACAAGGAGATCGAGCAGCGATCGTGGTTGATCTCGCGGGCGGACCGCCGGCGGATCATGAACACCAGCATGAAGGACCTTTGGGCCGATACCCTGCGCACGATGGGACGGAAGTTCGCGCCGCTGGCCAACTTCCCCGACGATCCTTCGCTCAACTGACGGCCGCGGTGCGCAGCAGCTCGATCAGGATCTGCGACATGCGGTGCGTATAGCGCTTCGTGCGATAGGTGGCCACCCATTGGATGCCGCGCACCGCGTTCGTGAAGAGCAGTTCGTCAGCGGCCAGCAGGTTCTGCGGGTTCAACGAGCACTCGTACACCTTGATCCCGCTGCCCAGCGCGAGGTTGATCAACTGCATGCGCATGACACCGCCCACGCAGCCATCGCTCAAGGAGGGCGTGTAGAGCACGCCGTTGCTCACGATGAAGAGGTTGCCGCTACTGCTCTCGATGATGTTCCCGCGGTCGTTCTGAAGCAGGCAGTCGTCCAGGCCCCGTTCCTTGCTCCAGAGCGATGCCATGACGTACAACAGGCAGTTCAGCGTTTTGTGCACGGCCATGACGTTCACCGGCTTGCGCATCTCCGCGTAGATGTCCACGTTCAACCCGCGTTCGTTCAGGGTGTAGGTGGGGTCCGTGAGCGGCTTCAGCTCCAGGGTGAACGCGCCTTTGTTCCCTGCGGGGCGATAATGGCCCTCGGAATCGCGGAACACCGTGAGGCGGCACCGTCCGCTTGGAACGGCATTGCGGCGCGCGAGCTCCACGATGTGCCCAGAGAGCTGGACCAGGTCCAAGCCGGACGGTCGTTCGATCCGAAGCGCTTTCATGCTCTCCACCAGACGCGTCCAATGCGCTTCGAGGAACACCGGGCGGCCATCGATCACACGGATGCTCTCGAACAGGCCATCGCCGTAGTGGAAAGCTCGGTTGTCCACGGCGATCGACGGCCCCTGGTCCGGAAGGAATTCACCGTTCACGATCACATGGCCCATGGTAGGATCCCTTGTTCGTGAAGCACGTCCAGGAGCGGGGCATTGGCTTCCACGCGCACGCCTTTCACCCCAACCGCTTCCGCGGCCAGCACATCGCGTTCGCGATCGCCGATCATGAAGGAGCGCGTCGGATCGATCGCGTGCCGCGCGATTGCACGCTCCAAGAGCAAGCTGCCGGGCTTGCGGCAGAGGCAGCGACCGTGGTCCGGGTGGTGCGGGCAGTAGTACACGGCGTCCAGCGCAGCGCCGGCGTCGGCCAGGCGGCGGTGAAGATAGCGGTGCAACTCCTCGACTTCCCCGAGGGTGTAGAGGCCCAGTGCCACACCGCTCTGGTTGCTGATCACGATCGTGAGCCAGCCCTGCAGGTGCAAAGCCTTCAGCGCCGGGGCCACCTGCGGCAACACTTCGAAGTCGGGGATGCGCCAGGTGTGTTCGCCCCGCTCGCGGTTGATCACCCCGTCACGGTCCAGGAACAACGCCTTCCTCCGTTCAGCCATTCAGCGCGCGTTCGAGATAGCCGATCTGCGTGATCAGGCGGGGATCCAGCAGGGCCGTGAACCCCAGCCCGAAGAGGGCGCCATAGAAGTGCGCGTCGTGGGCCACGTTGTCGCCGCCGCGCTTGTCCTGGTACCATTCGTAGAACAGGTACAACGCACCGAACACGAAGCCGGGGATCGGCACGGGCACGAACCAGAAATAGACCGGCGACATCGGCTTCATGAGAATGTGCGCGAACAGAACGGCCGAGGTCGCGCCGCTCGCCCCCACCGATCGATAGTTCGGATCGTACATGTGCTTCTTGTAGCCCGGCAACGCACCGAACACGATGCCGCCCAGGTAGAGGATGAGGAACGGCAGCAGGGAATGCCCATCGCGCACCACGCCATAGAGGTGTTCCACGCTGGTTCCGAACATGTACAGCACCAGCATGTTCACGAAGAGGTGGAAATGGTTCGCATGCACGAACGCATGGGTGAGGAAACGGAACCAGTCGCCCCGGGCCTTCACCACGAAAGGCTCGAACCAGAGCTGCTGCATGATCCGGGGATCGGACAGCGCGAGCAGCGAGACCAGTACGGTGAACCCGATGATGTACAGGGTCATGGCCGGGCAAGATAGCCGCCGGAACGGGGTCTCAATAGGTATGGTCGCGTACGATGCGCCAACCCGCACGCTCGCGCTCCCACAGCAGGCTGAACCCGCCGCCGATCGTATCGGCCACGCGTCGCAGTTCCCAATTGCCCGTCACCCAGGCATGGTCGCCGCCGGCGGGCCGGACCTCTGTGATCCCGAAGGTCAGGTCGCCCATGGCCTTGCGGTCCGGATAGTGCGACCGGTAGCGGGCCGTTACCGTCGCCTTCCCGCACTCCATGCCCCTGCGGTCCACGAAACAGATGCTGTCGGAATAGCCTTGCATGAAGGCATCGATGTCGCCGGCGTCCCAGGCCTGTTCCTGGTCCTGCATCGCCGCGCGGATGGCTCGTTCGTCTGCCGCACCGAAGCGGTGCGCGCAGGCGACCAGCAGCACGGGGAGCAAGCTGGCGATCAGGGGGTGACGCATGAAGGAAAGGCCACCCTGGAAGGTGGCCTCTGTAGCGCGGGGCGGGCTTGAACCGCCGACCTCATGATTATGAATAATCGCCGGGGCATTTTGAAGGGGTGTCACTTTGTTACTCCGGTCTTTACTGGACGCGGCAAATGTATGGGGGACGGGCAAAGTAGAGGCACCCATCCTTTTCCTCCCTCTTGCCTCTACATTTACCCCATCGTTTACCCCCGTACCCGATGGCAGGTGCCAGTATCAACCTCAACCCCAAGGCAAGAGCACAAGGTTTCAGCGCCCGGTTCGTGTGCCTTTCAGGAAAGACCCTGACTGGCGGACAGCATCCGATCCGGCTCCAGTTGATCCACAATGGCAAGATCAGGCGCTACTCCACGAAGGAGGCTTGCACACTGGAGCAATGGGACGAAGGCACCGGCCGGGTGAAAGCCCGCGTGAAGGGGGCCACCTACACGAACGGGATCCTGAGCGCGATCGAAGCTCAGGTAACCGGCATGGTGGACAGCTTGGTGGTGAGCAAGGCGCTTTCGCTGGAGAACTTCGATGCACGCTACCGCAACCCCAAGGCCGCCGAGGATGTGCTGGCCTACCTGGAGCACTTGGAAAAGACCTTTCGGGCCGAGGGTCGCATCGGCTACTCCGGCACCTACCGTACGGCGGCAAGCGCCCTTCGCCGGTTCAGCGGTGGTAAGCCCGTCCCCTTCGCTGAGTTGACCGCCCGCAAGCTGGAGGGGCTGGAGCAATATCTGAGGGGCACAGGATGCGC
>CAZFAW010000267.1:0-4341 GCA_964517015.1 uncultured Chryseobacterium sp. | reverse complement strand
GCCGGCCCTTCAGCGTGGCGAGGGTGCGACCGAGCAGGCCCATGTGCCCGAGGGTGATCAGCGCGCCGCTGAACGGGCGCACCACGTGGTGCAGCCCGCAGATGTAGAAGAGGATCTTGGCGATGCGGATGGCCCGCAGCTTGGTTCGCATGGCGCGGGCGCGAACATAGGCGGGAAGCACCCTTGCGCGGCCTGCGACGCGCGCCGGGGCGAGCGGCCGATCTTTGGCGCGTGCCTGCCGTCCACACGTTCGTCCATCGGGGTTTCACGCTCGCCTACCGCGTATACGGGCAGGGCCCGGCGGCGGCGATCGCCTTCCACGGCTTCGGAGGCACCGGCCGCAACTTCGAGCCGCTGGTGCCTGCGTTGAAGGATCGCTTCACCACCTACGCGGTCGATATCTTCTACCACGGCGAGAGCCGGTTCCCCGACGACCGCAGCGCCGACCGGCCGATCGCACCCGAGGAGTTCACCGGGCTGATGCACGCCTTCCTCGATGCGCGCGCCATCGATAGGGCCGTGATCATGGGCTTCAGCCTCGGGGGGCGGCTGGCCCTTACCTGCGTGGAACGCCTGCCGGAACGTTGTGCCGGGCTGTGGCTCTTCGCACCCGATGGGCTGGTGCGCTTCCCCTGGTACCGCGCGGCGAGCAAATGGGCCTGGGGCCGCAGCGTGTACCGCCGCTTCGTGCACGCCCCCGGCCGTGTGCATTGGCTGTTCGATCGGGCCCACGCACTGGGGTTGATCACCGAACGCCGCCACCGGTTCCTGAAGGGCCACACGAGCGATGCCACGCGGCGACAACTGGTCTACGATGTGTGGCTGGGCCTTCGCCTGCTGGAACCGGACCTGCGCACCGTGGGCCGCCACCTGCGCGACCACGACCTGCGGGCGGAAGTGTTCCTGGGGAAGCACGACAAGGTGATCCTTCCGCGGTGGGGCGCCAATCTGGAGCGCGTGGCCCCCGAGCGCGTGCGGGTGCACCTGCTCGACTGCGGCCACCAGGTGGTGACCCCCGAGCTGGGCGAACGGCTGAAGGGGTTGCGTTAGGGCCGGTGCGAAAAGGACGAAAGGGGCGCGATGGCCCCTTTCGATCGGTCCGGAACAGTGCTTACTTCTTGCCCTTCTTCTCGTCGCTGGTGGTGAGCTTCTTGCGCCCTTGTGCGCGGCGGCTGCTCAACACGGCGCGGCCCTTGGCCGTCTTCATGCGCTTGCGGAAGCCGTGCTTGTTGGCGCGCTTGCGTCGGCTGGGCTGGTAGGTGCGTTTCATGGCATCGGCTTTTTGAACGGGCCGCAAATGTAGCCGCTTGATCCATTGCGGCAAGGGGCGGCGGCGGGATCAGACGGTCCCGGCCCATTCAGCGCGCAACACGCGGCTGCTGGCCGGGGTGGCCGCCACATCTTCGGCGAGGCGCCGGCCCACCAGCCACACCACCCGGCCCGCGCTCAGCAGCACCCAGGCCTGGCTGCGCCGGTGCGTGGGCACCCGGGCATCGGTCAACAGATCGCTGATCAGCTTGCTGCCCCCAAGGCCGGCGGGGCGCATGCGATCGCCCGCGGTCCATGGCCGCAATTCCAGGGGAAAGGAGACACGATCCGCATCGAGCCAGGCCACCTCCGGGCGCATGTCCGGCCGGGCGGGCGGGGCTTCGAGAAGGCTCAAGCGCAGCGGCATGCCGGTGGGGTGCGCATCCACCCGGTCGATCCTCCAGCCTGTGGGCGCGGGAGCGGGCGGGGCGATCACCAGGTCGTCGCGATCCACGGTGACCTCCCGGCCACCGAGCAGGAACCGCGCACCGGTCGACCCGTCGTGGATCGCATCGGCTACACGCTCCAGCACGTCGGGGTGAGCGCCCAGGGGCGCGAGCAACCGGTGCAAGAGCAGCAGGGGCGTGCCGGACGTACGGATGCGTTCCAGCGGCACGAGCATGGTGCCCGATCCAACGGGCGGCAGTCCCGCGAGCGCACGATCCACGTGCTGGCGGCCGGCCACCTCCAATTCGCGCAGCCAGGCTTGCGACCGGCCCATGGCGCGGAGGCTGCCGGGACGCAGCGCCTCGAGCATGGGCACCAGTTCCTGCCGCACCCGGCTGCGCAGGTAGTGCGGATCCCGATTGCTGCGGTCTTCGCGGAAGGGAACGCCGTGCGCTTGCGCGTAGGCCAGGATCGCGGCCTTGTCCACGCAGAGGAACGGCCGGATGCGGTCGCCGTTGCGGGGTGCGATGCCGCCGCGCCCCGCGCCCGCACTGCCGCGCAACAGGTTGATCCACATCGTTTCGATCGCGTCGTCGCGGTGGTGGGCAAGGGCCACGGCACGCGGTCCTTCCTCCGAAAGCGACTCGAACCACGCGATCCGCAGCGCGCGCGCGGCCATCTGCACCGATACGCCCTGTTCGGCGGCGCGCGCGTGCACATCCACGCGGGTGGTGCGGCAGGGCACCCCGAGTTCGCGGCACCACCGTTCCACCAGGGCGCGATCGGCGTCGCTCTCCGCGCCGCGGAGGCCGTGGTCCACGTGGGCCGCGTGCACGGGATGGCCGAGCGCGCGCAGCACGTGCAGCAGCACCATGCTGTCGCTGCCCCCGCTCACGGCCACCCACGCGGCTTCGCCGGGCGCGAGCAGCTCCTCGCGACGGATGAAGCGGCGTACGTCATCCCGCATGGCCGATGGCGTTGAGCACCGAACGCGCCTTCAATGCGCATTCCTCCCACTCCTTTTCCGGCGTGCACCGTGCCGTGAGCGCGCTGCCGGTGATCAGGGAGGCGCGATCCCGTTCGGCATCGTACACGATCGACCGGATCACCACGTTCAGGTCGCAGCTGCCATCCGGGGCGCACCAGCCCAGCGACCCGCTGAAGAGGCCGCGCCGCTGGTCCTCCACGTCGTCGATCAGGCGCATGGCGCTCACCTTCGGTGCGCCGGTCATGCTGGCCATGGGCCACGCGGCGCGCACGGCTTCCATCGGGTGGAGCCCGGCGCGCAGCTCGGCGGTCACGGTGCTAATCATCTGGTGCACGGCGGGGTAGCTCCGCACGGCGCAAAGTTCATCCACCTGCACGCTGCGGCTGCGTGCCACACGGCTCAAGTCGTTGCGCATCACATCCACCGCCATGATGTTCTCGGCGCGCTCCTTCCCGTCGCGCGCCAGTTCTTCCGCCAGGGCCCGGTCGCGGCCGGGATCCGATGAGCGCGGCCGCGTGCCCTTCATCGGTTGTGCCATCACCCTTCCGTGCGCGCAGCGGAGGAAACGTTCCGGGCTGGCGCAAAGCACCGACAATGGACCCAACCTGTAGAACGCGGCGTGCGGCGGATCCAAGTGCGCGTGCATGCGGGCAAAGGCATCGAATGGATCGAAGGCCGCGCCTTCGAGCACGCGCTCCACGCAGTAGTTCAATTCGTAGACATCGCCGCGTTGGATGTGCGCCAGGATCCGCCGCACCTGCGCGAGGTAGGTGGCCCGATCGGTGCGCAGCCGCCAGGGCCCGGGGGGCGCGGTCGGTACGGGAGGTGCCTGCGGTGCGGTGAGCGCCCGCATGAGACGCCGGCCCGCAGCTTCATCCTCGGGATGGACGCGCAAGTGCACGCGTCCCTCGTGCAATTCGAATTCGAAACGCGGTACGAACCAATGGGCCAGCGGGAACCCGATGCGATCGGGGTGCCGGGTGGTGAGCGGTTCCACCTCGTTCTTCAGATCGTACGCGAGGTGCCCGTACGCGCGTTCGCCGGCCTGCTCCAGGAAATGTGTCAAGCCCCCGAACGCCCCTCCGGAACGGCCTGCGGTGGGGTGCTCGAACCAGGCCCGTGCCCCCACCCCCAGGAACGCTTCGTCACGATCGGCCGCACGGCGGTACAGGAAGGGGGAAAAGCCCTCCAAGGCCCGCCAGTCAAGGGGTCCGGAATGGGGCACTTCGAAGCTGAGCCTCACGGGGTTGTGAACGGGCGCGCCAAGTTATCCGGGCCGGGCAACCGCCCTCCGTCGCCACCGTCTTACCCAACGACAAACGCCTCCTACACGCCCATGAACAAGACCTCCCCGGTAGGAACCCCCGACCGCCCGATCTTTTCCCGCCGGGGGGTTGCTTTCCTTGGGCATGGGCCTATTTTTGATCCCGTCATGAAGAGAACCCTACTCCTTGCCTCCTGTTCGATCCTCACCGCCGCCAGCTTCGGCCAGGCGCAACTGGTGTTGAACAACGACGTGCGCATGGTGATCGATGGAGGCGCCTGGGTGGTGGTGGAGAACCCCGCCACCAACGCCATCGTCTCACTGCCGTCGCCTAGCACCACGGGCGGCGCCATCATTTCCGAGGGGGAATTCGATCAGGTGCGTTGGCAGATCG
>CAZFAW010000266.1:2459-4347 GCA_964517015.1 uncultured Chryseobacterium sp. | reverse complement strand
AACGGCAACGTGACGCACCTGGAGGTCTGGAAGATCACATCCGAGGGAATGACCAAAGCGGACCCGGCGCTTTGGCTGTACAAGAACTGAGGTCCGGGCCCGCTTTGCCGTGGATCGGCCTACTTTCGTACCGGCTGTTCAGGGATTCACCCAAACCGCTCAGCCCTCCATCCATGGGAAAGATCGGCTTCACCGAGATCCTGCTCATCGTGCTCCTGGTCGTGCTGCTGTTCGGAGGGAAGAAGATCCCTGAGCTGATGCGTGGCCTTGGCCGCGGAATGAAGGAGTTCAAGGACGCCCAGAAAGGGGATCCTCCGTCCAACGAGCAGAAATGACCGCGCGCTGACGTCGTTGTCCTTGCACCGACCGACCGCTGCTCTTCCCTACCATGTCCGATCCACTACGCACGTTCGGCGAGGCAAGCCGATCGTTGGGCACAGGCTCCGTTTCGGTGCTGGAACTGGTGCGCGCAGCCTTGGAGCGTGCCAGGCAACATGCTGATCTGAACATTTTTCTGGAGACGTTCGACGAGAGCGCAATTGCGGATGCGGCCCGCGTGGATACCGCGCGGAAGAACGGAACCGCCGGCCCGCTCACCGGGATGGTCGTTGCCCTCAAGGACAATCTCTGCTACGCCGGCCACCGCGTGAGCGCCTCGAGCCGCATCCTCGAAGGCTATGTGAGCCCGTACAGCGCCACCGTGGTCGAGCGGCTCCGGAACGCAGGCGCCGTGATCCTGGGGCGCACGAACTGCGACGAATTCGCAATGGGCAGCAGCAACGAGAACAGCGCGTACGGTGCGGTCTCCAACCCGCTGGACCCCGAGCGTGTACCGGGGGGCAGCAGCGGTGGGTCGGCGGCCGCCGTGGCCGCGGGGATCTGCCATGCGGCGCTGGGCAGCGATACAGGAGGCTCGATCCGTCAACCGGCTTCGTTCACAGGGACGGTGGGGTTCAAGCCCACCTATGGACGGGTGAGCCGCTACGGATTGATCGCATTCGCCTCTTCGTTCGATCAGATCGGCCCCTTCGCACACGATATCGAGGATACTGCGCGCGTCTATGAGGCGATCGCCGGGCCGGACCCCCACGACAGCACGACCGCCAAGCGCGGTGTGGAGCCCGTGACGCTCACCGATCCGGGCAAGCTTCGCATCGCCTACTACAAGGATGCCCTTGAACGCCCGGGGCTCGATCCAGAGATCCATGCGCACCTGGTGGCCACCATCGAACGGTTGCGTCACGAAGGGCACCGTGTCCAGGCGCTCGAGCTGCCCATGCTCGAACATCTGGTGCCGACCTACTACATCCTTGCCACCGCCGAGGCCAGCAGCAACCTCGCCCGTTTCGACGGCGTTCGGTACGGGCATCGCAGCAAAGCGGCACAAGGCGTGGAGGAGACCTATCGCTTGAGCCGGAGCGAGGGCTTCGGTGCCGAAGTGAAACGACGCATTCTGTTGGGCACGTTCGTGTTGAGCGCAGGATACTACGATGCATACTACGCCCAGGGTCAGCGTGTGCGCCGGTCGATCCGCGAAGCCACCCTTTCGGCGTTCAACGAGCATGACCTGGTCCTGCTGCCCACTGCTCCCATCACTGCGTTCAAGAAGGGGCAGCTCGCTGGCGATCCGATCGCCATGTACCTGCAGGACATTTTCACGGTCCAGGCCAACCTGGCCGGGGTCCCCGCTGTTTCCGTTCCCACGGGCCGGCACAGCAACGGACTTCCGTTCGGGTTGCAGCTCATGGCCGCGCCGTTCGACGAAGCCCGACTGCTGGCCGCCGCCAGGCACTTGTTCCCCCTGGCTTCCACAACCGATCGTTGAAGGGGCGGCGCATAACAAGCACGGCCTGCTTTACGTAATACGAGTACTTTACGATCGACATGT
>CAZFAW010000266.1:0-2359 GCA_964517015.1 uncultured Chryseobacterium sp. | reverse complement strand
CGCATAACAAGCACGGCCTGCTTTACGTAATACGAGTACTTTACGATCGACATGTACTTGAAGCGTCCCTTCCTGTGGGTGGCCATGCTGCCTTTGCGTCTGTTGGCGCAAGGCGATGGTTCCCTCGAGATCCTGCCCGACGATCCGGTGCTGGCGCGATTGGACGATCTGAGCCGGGTCCACTGGCTGAAGAACGATCCGTTCACGGCCGATACGGCCCTGCTTAACACCCATGGGTTCGCGCCGGCCGAAGTGCCCACCTGGGATGAACGAACCTACCGGCACCGCCTGGCCGTGCTCGACGAGCGCACGCCGTTCTCCCTCACCTACAACCAACCGGTACAGGCCTATATCGACCTGTATGCGGTGAAGAAGCGCGAGCAGACCAGTCGCATGCTCGGGCTCGCCCAGCTCTACTTCCCTTTGTTCGAGGAGTACTTGGACCGGCACCACATGCCCTTGGAGCTGAAGTACCTGGCCGTGGTCGAAAGCGCCTTGAACCCCGGGGCCCGGTCGCGAGCGGGCGCCGTAGGCCTTTGGCAATTCATGGTGGCCACCGGCAAGCTCTACGGTCTTGATGTGGACAGCTACGTGGATGAACGCTGCGATGTGCACCTGAGCACCGAGGCCGCCTGCGCCTACCTGAGCTACTTGCACGGGCTCTACGACAATTGGGAGTTGGCCCTGGCCGCCTACAATTGTGGGCCAGGCAATGTGAACCGCGCCATCCGCAGGGCCGGTGGTGTGATGGATTACTGGAAGGTGTACGACTTCCTGCCTCGCGAGACCCGCGGCTATGTGCCTGCGTTCATCGCCGTGAACTACATCTTCGAACATGCGGCGGACCACAACCTCTACCCGGTGGCTCCCGTGTATTGCGCCTACGAGGTGGATTCGGTGCGGGTATGCTATCCGCTGGACCTCGATCTGCTTGCAAAAGTGACCGGAACCGATGCCGCCCAATTGCGCGAATTGAACCCCGTATACAAGCTGGGGCGCGTTCCCGATCTGGAGCAGCCGGCCACGGTCTATCTACCCAGCGACGCCGTTGGCCGCTTCGTCTCGAACGAGGCCATGCTCGCCTACAGCTACGAACCCGCGCCCCAGGAAGCACTCGCGATCGCTGCCCCGCCCACCACGCGCGCAAGCGTGCATGTGGTGCGCCGCGGGGAGTCGCTGGGGGCCATTGCGAACAAGAACCGGGTGACCGTTGCCCAGCTCCGTGCATGGAACGACCTGCGTAGCGACAGGATCCAGCCGGGCCAGCGGCTCACGATCCAGCGACCGGCGGATGCGGTTCCGACGGCGACCGTACGATCCTCGAACACGGCACGAATTCCCTCGGTAAACCCGGCCGGGAACGATCGGCGCGGAGTGGAGTACATCTACCACACCATCCAACCCGGCGACACATTGTGGGACATCGCGCGCAAGAACGGCCTGAGCGTGGACGATCTGCGCCGCTTGAACGACGGGTTGAACAGCAAACAGCTGCACCCCGGCAAGAAGATCAAGGTCGGCGTGCAAGAAGGGTGATCCTGCGCAAGGAATTTCAACAGGATGTTGCGCCGCGGTCGTTACTGAGCGTCACACACTTCTCAGGCCTGTTCGATCGTTCCATGTCCACAGCGCTGTTGCGTGTTGAAAAATCGGCAGACGGTCCGGCCACTGGTCGCTCTACTTTGCGGCTGGCGTTCATCGGGCCAGTTTTTCCGCACGACGAGCGTACGCACATGGAGATCGGCCGCATCCGCAAATTCGCTCACAAACATTGCCGCTTCAAATTGAAGAGCGGCAAGGAGGTCTTCGGCGTGGTATGGGAGGTGGAGAGCGGCGAAGAGAAGCGGCTCTTCTTCGCCAGCGTGCGCGAGTACGAACGCTTCCAGCGGAACCAGGACCAGCCGATCACTGTCATGAGCCTGCGGCCCGAAGAGATCGTGGCCGCGGAAAGCCTCGCCAGCTAGGCCGCTCCCGCCTGGTCGAGCAGAAAGGCGTGGATCAGAGCTACTTCTTTCAACCGTTCGAACCTTCCGCTCGCACCACCATGCCCCGCGTCCATGTTCGTGTGCAGCAGGATGGGCGCACTTCCCCGCTGGTGCTCACGTAGCCGCTGGACCCACTTGGCCGGTTCCCAGTATTGCACCTGGCTGTCGTGGAATCCGGTCAGCACCAACATGGCCGGATACACGGCATCTTTCACATTGTCGTACGGCGAATAGGAGAGCATGCGGAAGTACGCATCCTTGTCCTTGGGGTCGCCCCATTCATCGAACTCGCCCGTGGTGAGCGGAATGCTCTCATCGAGCATGGTGGTCACCACATCAACGAAGGGGACCTCCGCAACCACGGCCTTCCAAAG
>CAZFAW010000265.1:0-4360 GCA_964517015.1 uncultured Chryseobacterium sp. | reverse complement strand
CTATGAACCGTTCCACGTCCAACACCGGCAACCCAGGGTTACTGATCTCAATGCGGTCGGAGTAGATCTCCACCTTCACCGAGCTCCCTTGTTCATTGAGATCTTGGTGCACTAGTGCATTACCCACAAGCTCGCGAATGGCTCTGATCGGATAGGCGTACTTGACATTGCGCACCCCTCCTTGGTAATCCTCTTCGCCGGGAAGCTCTCCTTGGATGTATGCGATCATCCGTTCAAATCCGGCGGCGTACCCGAGTTTGCCGCGTATGTCCTTGCCATCCTTCACCTTCGACTTGGTGACGCCGTCATAGACCACTACGCGCACGGCTTTGTGCGCGACGGAAGGAAAGTGTTCGATGTCCTTCGCGAATAGAAGAGCACCCATATTCGTGATCACGTATCCAGTGCCTTCAGGCTCGATCAGCTGTCGGTTCGCGAGCGCCTTCACGATTTCTCCACGAGTAGGAGGCATCGGAATTTTTCGAAGATCAAAGAAGCTCTGGACATCGAGTTCGGCAACCACATCAGCTTCGGTCAACACTTCCGAGGCGGGTCGCTCTAGAAAGCTCGGTCCACCCTCGGCCAAGATTTCCTTGAGCCTATCCGGTGACATCGGTTCGAGGCTTTCACCAGCACGCATCAATATCCGCCCATCATGGTCGAACCAACCTCCACGGGGCCTACTCGGCGCTTGGAACACTAGCACGCGCCCCTCGGGCAGAATGAACTCATACGAACGGACCTTAATGCGTAAGCGCTCGTAGATACCTGAAACTGTACGCTCTGGTTCCGTGAACGCCTGCGTACCCACGATCTTCCTTGGAACCTTGTCGGTGACACCGAGAATGATGTAGCCGCCACCTTCATTTCCCAGGGCCACACAATAGTCCACCAGCTTCTCGAAATGGAAGTTGGATTTCGCCTCCTTGAATTCGACGTGCTCGTTCTCTGACCGGATGGTTAAAAGCTCCCTCAGATCTTCTTCCTTCATCTCGTTGTTCTCATTCCAAATGTAGGTTGCACCACTATCCCCATGCCCCGCCTCCTCGCCACAGCAACCATCTCGCGAGTGTGATGACGAACATCTCCCGGACCCATGATGCCGAAAAGACGGTGCTTACCTACCGGCCCATTGAGGCGGTCTACTCTGGGCATCAGTTGCGGATCATCCCGTCCGATACGTTCTATGAGCCATCACCCGAGATACAAGATGCGTGTCTAGGGCTGTTGATCGAACGCTTTCGGAAGAACGACATCGCCAGCACGCTCTACAAGGAGATCAGCTTCATTGATCCGGGACAGAATTTTGAGGCGGTCGTGTGCGACCGGTGCGGGCAGGAGATGGATATGGAGGCCTGGCAGGCAAGGATGGGTGTGGCCTATGAGACGCGTTTCACCGACTTGTCCATTGTGACGCCTTGTTGCAACCAGCCGTCCTCACTGAACGACCTGAAGTACCAAGGCCCGGCCGGGTTCGCACGCTATGTCCTGTCGGTCATTGACCCACCCGCGGAAGTTGACGCCGAAGTCTTGAGCGAGTTGGAGCGCGTGCTCGGAACCAAGGTGAAGACCATCCACCTCAACGTTTAGATCCCCAATGCCCCGCCTCCTCGTATACAGCAACCATCTCGCTCGGCGTCCCGGGTCATCCCGGCCTACGCCGGGACCGGGTCAGGCCCGGGGCGGGAATGTCAGGCGCGGGACCTGGTAGAACGTTGGTGGTGGCCAGGGCCTGCACAGAATGCTCCGCGACGGGTTCAACCATGGCGAAAGTGCCACATAGCCCCTTGGGCCCAACCCGGTCGAATTCGACGGGGTTAGCGGGACGAGATCCATGTGATCGACCCAATCTTAGGAGTGGCCTAACTTCGTCGAGAAGAGTCTAGCCTATGTCCACGGAATCCCTCAAGCTCCAGCTCATCGAGCGCCTGCTGCGCACCACCGATGAAGGTCTGTTGAAGAAGGTGGCCGACCTGTTCCGTTCGGAGAAAGGTGTAGATGAGGACGGCCTCACGGATGAGCATTACAGCATCGTGAAGGAGCGCTACGAGGAGTACAAACGCGGCGAGGGCAAGAGCTATTCCTGGGAGGAAGTGAAGGACATGATCCGGGCGGGCAAGGGCCGCGAGGCATGAGCGTGAAGGTCGAATGGCGCGACCGTGCCATTCACGAAGCACAGGAAGCTTACGACTGGTACGAAGCGCGTTCGAATGGAACCGGTGAGCGTTTCATCGCGGAATTGGATGAGCACATCAACTTCGTTCAAGGTCGTCCGAATGGCTACCCCAAGTGGCGCGCTCAGTACCGTAAGGTCACAATGATCATCTTTCCTTACAAGGTCATCTATCGCGTGGAAGGTGACAGGGTCATCATCTTCAGCGTCTTCCACAACAAGCGTGACCCGAAGCACTGGGGCCGCGTTCGCTAAAAGGATACATCCCCATGCCCCGCCTCATCGTCCACGGTAGTGATCTCGCTCGGCGGCTATGGCGCGGGATCTGATCAATCGTTGAAAGCGCCGCTAGGCCTCACTCGAACACCTTGAAGTACTCATCGAACACGTACATGCGCCCCCACTTGTTGCCGGTGATCTCGCGCAGGATGCCGATGCGCTCGAAGTCCTCCAGCAGCTTGTAGGCGGAGGCCGGGGTTTGATCTACGGCTTCAGCGACCGATGTGGCCCACACCACAGGCTGTTGGAAGAGGTACTCCAATAAGCGCGGCGCGGCGGTGGTCCTTCGGCCGATGCGCGGGATGCGCTCTTCGAGGCACTCCTTTTTCAAGCGCAGGATCTCGCGCAGGCCGTTCGTGGCCTTGTCCGCCGTTTCCACCACTCCCACCAGGAAGAAGCGGAACCACTGGTCGATGTCGTTATGCGTGCGCACACGAGTGAGGTTGTCGTAGTAGGCCGAGCGGTTGCGCTCGAAGAAGTCGGAGAGGTAGAGCACCGGCTGTTCCAGCACGCGTGCATGCATGAAGTAGAGCGTGATCATGAGGCGCCCGATGCGGCCGTTGCCATCCTGGAAGGGGTGGATGGTTTCGAACTGGTAATGGGCAAGAGCGGCCTTCAACACATGTGGTAGCTGCGTGTCGTTACTGTGCAGGAATTGTTCGAGGTCGCCCATCAACGCGTTCACCTCCTCCCACACCGGTGGAATGAAGGTGGCATCGGCCAGGCTCGCACCGCCGATCCAGTTCTGGCTGCGCCGGAACTCGCCCGGCGTCTTGTGCTGACCGCGAGCGCCTTTGAGCAATGTGCCGTGCGCTTCACGCAGAAGCCGGGATGACAAGGGCAGCTTTGGCATACGCGCGAGGCTCTGCTGCATCGCACGGATGTAGTTGTTCACCTCGTGGTGGTCGTCGCGCCGCTCGGGATCCACGGCGCGCTCATCCATCAGCACCTCCTGGATGTTCGTGTTCGTGCCCTCGATCTTGCTGCTCACGGTGGCCTCCTTCACGACGTGCAAGCGGATGAAGTGTTGGATGCTCGGCACCAGTTCCCCAAAGGCTCCCAAGGCCCCCAGCTTGAGGTTGGCCTGTTCGACCAGTCCTTGGAGCTTAGGGTCGTCCAACCGGTAGGCCCGGTTGATGCGTTCGGGCATGAAGGCGCTGTACCCTTTTGAGGTCTTGGTGGGTCGTCCTGCTCTAAAGTCCTTCATGGTCAGGGTCTTGCGAAAAATGAAAAAGCGTCTTCTACTTTTCAATTAATCGCGTCAAAAATATAAAAGCTTGTCCCGCTTTTCAAATTTTGAAAAGGAGGGCTCTCAGGGAGGCCCAACTTTGAAGCACGATGAAACCCGGAGCGAACAACGAACGCGTCTACCGCATGGCCTTCGCCACCGTCTATCCGCTCTACGTCACCAAGGTGGAGAAGAAGGGCCGCACCAAGGAGGAACTGCACACCGTGATCCACTGGCTCACGGGCTACACGGAGAAAGGCCTCGCCAAGGTGATCGCCGACAAGACCGACTTCGAGACCTTCTTCGCCAAGGCGCCGCGCATGCACCCGAACGTGGGCATGATCACGGGTATGATCTGCGGTTACCGGATCGAAGAGATCGAGGACCCGATCATGCGGCAGGTACGCTACCTGGACAAGCTGGTGGATGAGCTGGCCAAGGGCAGGGCGATGGAGAAGATCTTGAGGAAGTGATGACCGACCCACAACAGATCCTCTGCGCGCACTTCGATCGCTACCTCGCCCTGGACGAGATGGAGCGGAAGGCGCTGAAGGAGCGCAGCCGGGTGCGGCGCTTGAAGCGGCGCGGCTTCCTGCTGCAAGAAGGAGAAGTGTGCCGGTCCTACGCCTATGTGGTGGAGGGTTGTTTGCGCATGTACGAGATGGATGCGAAGGGCGTGG
>CAZFAW010000264.1:3106-4365 GCA_964517015.1 uncultured Chryseobacterium sp. | reverse complement strand
TTCGGCCTGCTGGCCGGCGTGGGCGTGCTGGAGGCCGTGAACGCCCTTGCCGGCGATGCCGACTTCTTCCAACGACCCGGAGTGGACATCAAAGTGGCGCTGGTGGCCTTCGGCATCATGCTCGTGTTCGGGCTGCTTGCCGGCCTGCTGCCCGCGCGCCGCGCCCTGAAGATCAAAGCCGTTGATGCCTTACGTGCCGATTGAACGACCATGAAAAAGATCCTCAAATACCTCCTCTTCGCCCTGCTGGCCTTCCTGTTCGTATGGGTGCTGTGGTTCCTCTACCAGAAGAGCGTGACCAAGCCGGACGAGTTCACGGTGGAGAAGCCGAAGAAGGCCACCATCATCAAGAAGACCGTGGCCAACGGGAGCATCGTGCCGCGCAAGGAGATCCTGATCAAGCCCGTGGTGAGCGGGATCGTGCGTGAGCTGTACGTGGAGGCAGGCGACCAGGTGAAGAAGGGCGACGCCCTGGCGCGGATCCAGATCGTGCCCGACATGTTGAGCCTGAGCAGCGCCGAACAGCGCGTGAAAAGCGCCGAGATCGCCGTATCCAACGCACAGTTGAACTACGACCGCAACAAACCGCTCGCCGACAAGGGCGTGATCAGCGCCGCCGAGATGCAGGGCTTCGACGTGGCCCTCAAGAACGCCAGGCAGGACCTCGACGCCGCGCAGGAAGGCCTTGAAGTGGTGCGCGACGGGATCAGCCGCACCAGCGCGGGCAACACGGTGGTGCGCAGCACGATCACCGGCATGGTGCTCGACGTGCCCGTGAAGGAGGGCAACAGCGTGATCGAACGCAACAACTTCAACGAAGGGACCACCATCGCCGCCATCGCCGACATGAACGACCTGATCTTCCAGGGCAAGGTGGACGAGAGCGAGGTGGGCAAGGTGCGCATGGAAATGCCCGTGAAGATCACCGTGGGTGCGATCGAGAACGCCAGCTGGGAGGCCGCGCTGGAGTACATCGCCCCGAAAGGCGTGGAAGAGAACGGCGCGATCCAGTTCGAGATCCGCGCCGCCGTGAAGCTCAAGGAAGGCCAGAGCCTGCGGAGCGGCTACAGCGCCAATGCCGATATCGAACTGGACCGGCGCGACAGCGTGTTGAGCGTGCCCGAGAGCATCGTGAGCTTCAACGCCAAGGGCGACAGCGCCTTCGTGTTCGTGAAGGACCCCGCCGCCAACGGCAAGGGCGAGGACGCCTGGAAGAAGACCTGGATCAAGACCGGTCTGAGCGACGGCATCAACCTGGA
>CAZFAW010000264.1:0-3006 GCA_964517015.1 uncultured Chryseobacterium sp. | reverse complement strand
GGCGACCTCCTCGTGGCGGGCGGGACCGACCTCTACTTCAACTGGCACTGGAACCTGCAATCGCCGGTGGCCTCCACGAACGTGCACCTCTTCCGCACGGACCAGGCAGGCGCGTTGCTATGGGAACGCGTGCATGCGATCCCCGGCTCGCGCACCTTGGCCCGTTGGATGGAACCCACCCCCGATGGCGGAACGATCATCGCAGGCATGGCCAACCACGACCAGGTGTGGCCGCCCGACAGCAACGATGTGCTCGTGATCAAGACCGATGCCGCAGGCCTGGTCTCCTGGGCCAGGATCTTCGATTCCGGCACCGATGAACTGGGCTACTGCGTGCGGCCCACGAACGACGGCGGCTACATCGTATCCGGATTCCATGATGCGCTCCCGGTGAGCCTGGTCCTGACCACCCATGCGGTGCTGATCAAGCTCGATGCCGCCGGCAACACCGAGTGGGTGAAGAAATACCCCCTCGCCTGCCGCGACCTCAACACGCACGAACCGTTCCCGTACGTCGTAACGCCCTTGTCCGACGGTGGCTATGCGGTGGCAGGGACCACGGTCGGGGCCCATCCGGCCGATGTGTGCGTGATCCGCACCGACGCGAACGGCAACCTGCTTTGGGCACGATCCTACGAACACAGCCCGGCCGCATGGCGGATCTCCACGGGACAGGACATCGTTGAGGCGCCGAACGGGGACCTGATCGTCGCGGGCTCGATGGACAAGAGCCAGCCCATGGAACCGAACCATCCGTTCGTTCTGCGGATCGATGCCGGCGGTGCGCTCCTGTACGCCTCCATCCTCGAGGCCGTGCCCGCGGTGCCGTTCCAGGCCGGCTTCTCCAGCGTGGTGCGAACGCCCGATGGCGGCTACTTCTTCACCGGTATGGGCGGGTACAGCGGGTTCGGCGACCATGCACAACTGCTGAAGACCGATGCCGCGTTGAACATGACCTGGTCGCGGGTGTACACCATGGACGGCACGTCCACCGTGGGCGCGCGCAGCGGGCGCCCCACCAGCGATGGCGGCTACGTCTTCACCGGGAAGCGCCAGTTCTCCGGCACCGTGCTGATGAAGACCGACGCGAACGGCATGATCGCCTGCAAGGCACCGACCACGCTGGTACCGATCGCTCCCGACATCCTCGCCATCGATCGTGCCGTCGTCCCCGTGCCCGGCATGCCCTCCTTCAACGTGCCCCTCACCACCACCAGCCCGTTGCTCGACACCACCACGCTCTGCCCCTTCACGGACGAACCGCTGCCCATAGAACTCGGTGCGCTCACCGCCACCGTATTGCCGAGCGACCAGGTGCTCACGGAGTGGACCACCTTCAGCGAGAACGACAACGCGCTCTTCGTGGTGCAACGCGGGAGCGATGCAACCACCTTCGAGGCGATCGGCGAGGTGGCGGGTGTCGGCTCCTCTTTGCAGCTTACGCGATATGCCCTCCTCGATGCGGCCCCCTTGCCCGTTCCGCTCTCCTACTACCGTCTCCAGCAGATCGACGCGGACGGGAGCACCGCCTATTCGCCCGTGGTGGCGGTCGCCATCGAGCGCTCGCCTCTCGCGCTGATCGCCGCATGGTGCGAGGGCCCTTCGGAGCGCCTGCTGCTCGAGATCGCGGACGATCGGGAGGAACCGGCGATCGTCACGATCATCGATGCCCTGGGGCGTCCCTTGCGCACGGACCGGTTCCTCACGGCTCGCGGCCGTGCGACACGGTCGTTGGATGCACGCGGGCTCCCTTCGGGCACACTCGCCGTTCGGATCGACTGCGGTCCGCGTTCCCTGGTCGGCAGGGTCGTGCATTGATCGGTGAACCGTTCGCGGCGATCCCGTGGAGCCGCCCCATCGGATCCGTTCGCATGTCGCGCGGAGTGAACAACTTCGCACCGCCATGCACCACCGCAACCTCTTCCCCGCCCTCATCGTGCTGCTGCTTTCGCTCACGGCGAACGCGCAGAGGAAACCCGACCTGAAAGCGCTCGACGCCTACATCGCCAAGGCCGTGAGCGACTTCGGGCAACCCGGCCTGGCCGTGGGCGTGGTGCAGAACGGGAACCTGATCTGGAGCAAGGGCTACGGAAGGCTCGACGTGAACAAGCCCGATCCGGTAACGCCCAATTCCGTGTTCTTCCTGGCCAGCATGAGCAAGGCCTTCACCGCATGCGCGATCGGCCTGCTCGTGGACCAGGGCAAGCTGAGCTTCGATGATCCGGTGAGGAAGTACCTGCCGGATTTCGCCACACCCGATGCCTATGTGACCGAGCACTTCCTGATCCGCGACCTGCTCTGCCACCGCAGCGGCTGGGCCACCTTCGACGGCGACCTGCTCTGGTACGGCACGCATTACACCCAGAAGGAGATCCTGGCCCGCCACGCGCAGGAGCCCTTCACCTACGGGTTCCGCACGCAATTCGGCTACAGCAACCTGATGTTGATCGCCGCCGCACAAGTGATCGAACACGTGAGCGGCATGACCTGGGACCAATACATCAGCACGCACATCCTGAACCCCCTCGGCATGACCCGCACCCGCGTGGAAACGGCCGAACTGGCCAAGATGACCGACGTGGCCATGCCCCACCTGCACCGGGGCCAGGACCCCAAGGCCCCCCTGATGAGCATGCCCTACCAGCCGCTGCAAGGCGCCGACGGCGCCACGGGCATCAACAGCTGCGTGACCGACATCGCCAAGTGGGACGCCATGTGGATGAACGAGGGGCGCGTGGGCGACAAGCCCTTCCTGAAGCCCGACACGTGGACCACGATCACCACGAACCAGATCGCTTTCGAGGTGGGCCCCGAAGACGCCGCCATGGGCAAGCACTACGACGGTGCCGCGATGGGCTGGTTCACCGAGGACCGCAACGGGTACAAGATCATCACCCACAGCGGCGGCATGCCGGGCTTCATCCTGAACCACGCCGTGGTGCCGGAGAAGGACTTCGCCGTGATCTGCCTGGGCAACGGCGAGACCTACAGCGTGTTCGCCATCAC
>CAZFAW010000263.1:0-4374 GCA_964517015.1 uncultured Chryseobacterium sp. | reverse complement strand
CGCCCTGCTACTTTAGCGGGCGATGCGCCTGATCAAGAGAACCCTGCTGTGGGCCGTGGGCATCATCGCCCTGCTCGTGGCGCTCTGCTTCCTCACCGGCAACGGCCATATTCCGCGCGGGGTGTGGTTCACCTATTTGAAGGGCCGCAGCGGCCCGGAGATCGACGACCGGGATTTCTTCCCTTCCTCGGCCATCCCCGCCCCGGCCCCCGCACCCTGGCCCCTGCACCGCGACCATGGCCACCGTGCGCTCACCGCCGCCGAGGAGCAGGTGCTCCAGGGGAATTCCACCGTGGGCTTCGTGATCATCAAGAACGACAGCCTGCTCTTCGAACAGTACTGGAACGGGTGGAACAAGGACAGCGTGAGCAATTCGTTCAGTGTGGCCAAGAGCTACGTGAGCGTGCTCACCGGCATCGCCATGCAGGAAGGCAGGATCAACGATGTGTTCCAGAAGGTGGGCAGCTTCCTTCCGGAATTCGACGATGCGGAGTGCAAGAAGAAGATCGACCTGCACCACCTGCTCACCATGAGCACGGGGCTGGATTGGAGCGAGAGCGGAGCCGACCCCTTCAGCGACAATGCGAAAGGTTACTACGGATACGACGTGAGCGACCTGGCGCGCTCGCAACCCTGCCGCGACGATCCCGGTGTGTCCTTCGACTACATCAGCGGGAGCACGCAGATCATGGTGGACGTGCTGGAGAAGGCCTATGGCACCTCGCTGGACAAGCTGGTGGCGGAGAAGCTCTGGAAACCGCTGGGCGCCGAGCACACGGCCTGGTGGGGCAAGGACACCGAGGATGGCGACTTCAAGGGCTTCTGTTGCCTGTACGCCACCGCCCGCGATTTCGCGCGCATCGGGCAACTCTACCTGGACAGCGGGTCATGGCGCGGGCAACGGATCCTGCCCAGGGAATACTGGCAGGCCTCGATCACACCCGCGCGCCTCGACGACAAGGGATCACCGAACCAGCGCTACGGCTACTACTGGTGGCTGATCGATCCGGGCACGCCCGACGCCATGTACTACTGCCGCGGCTTCCATGGCCAGTACGTGGTGGTGATGCCGCGCCAACGTGTGGTGATGGTGCGTACCGGCATGAAGTGGGAGGAGAAGAACGAGAAGGGGCACCCCAAGGACGTGATGTCATACATCGCGATCGCCCAACGGCTGGCGGCCGATCCCCGCTGATCCCATGAAGCGCGACATTGAACACCCGAAGGTGGAGGGCGTGGCCATGGCGGTGGTGCGCGAAACGGACGAGGATGGCGCCCCCGCATGGTACGTCTACCTGATCAACCGGAAGGACGTGGCGATCACCAACGTGCTGGTGAGCTCGCAGGGCTATGGCGAGGTGGGCCAGGAGCAGGTGAAGACCAGCGAACTGCGCCACTACCTGGAGAAGCTGGAGCCCCTGAGCTTCGCGCGGATCGAGCGCATCATGGAAGACGTGTTCGCGTTGAGCAACCAGTACTGGCTGAGCTTCTATGTGGACCGCACCATCTTCGACAAGAAGTACATCTTCCTCCCGGAGAGCATCAACGAGGACAACTTCACCGAGCTCCCCGTGATGCGCAAACGCGGCGTGATGATCGAGTGATCGCGCCGTCCGGCACCCACCCCCATCCCCATGCGCAGCGAACAGGTCCGCGACATCAGCAAGGTCCTCTTTCTGGACATCGAAACCGTGCCCGCCGTGCACCGCTGGAGCGACCTCTCGCCCACCATGCAGGCGCACTGGGACCAGAAGACCCGATTCCGCCAGGAACAACGCGGCACCACCGCCGAAGACCTGTACCGCGAAGCGGGCATCCACGCCGAGTTCGGGCGCATCATCTGCATCGGTGCCGGCATCGTTCGGAAGGACGCCACGGGCACCACCCTGCGCGCCACCTCCTTCCACGGCGACGATGAGCGGGACATCCTGCTGCGCTTCGCTGAACTGATGGACCGCCATTACAACACCGATGATCACTGGCTGTGCGGGCACAACGGCCGCGAGTTCGACTTCCCCTGGATCGCCCGGCGGTGCATCGTGAACCACGTGAAGCTGCCCCGGTTGCTGGACATCGGTGGCCTCAAGCCCTGGGAAGTGGGGCACCTGGATACCATGCAGCTCTGGAAGTTCGGCGACCACAAAGCGTTCACGTCGCTGGCCCTGCTCGCCGATCTGCTGGGCATCCCCACGCCGAAGGACGACATCAGCGGCGCCGATGTGGCGCGCGTGTACCATGAGGAGCACGACCTGGAGCGCATCGCGCGCTACTGCCGCAAGGACGTGGTGGCCACCGTGCAGCTCTACCTGCGGTTGCGTGGCGAGCCCCTGATCCCCGAGGCGAACATCGCCCTCGTTTAGGGGCATCGCCGTTCTTTGCGGTCATGCCGACGGCAACCACCCTGAAGAACGCCGCCATCGTGGCCGGCATGTCACTGGCCACGCTGGCCGGTGCCGAGCTCCTGTTCCGCCACGCCCTCTTCAACGGCTGGAAGAGCGTGGCCCATTTGCGCCAGCCCGGGCTCTACGCGAAGAACTACCCCGACACCACCGGCGCGATCTTCAGTCAGGACTACTGGACGCTGTACACGTTGTTCGGCGGTGAGCGGAAGCCCCCGGAGAACCCGCAGAAGGAATTGGGCTGGTCGGGCTACTTCGATCGCGAGACCCTGGTGCACCAGGATGCCGCGCGCGTGGGGAAGCGCCGGCCCGTTCTCCTCTATGGCGATTCGTTCAGCGCATGTGTGAACGTCGACTGTTTCCAGGACATCCTGAACGTGGACTCCGCATTCGCCCGTGACCACTACCTGCTCAACTACGGCGTGGGCGGCTACGGCATCGACCAGATCCACCTGCTCTGTTCGCGCACCGTGGGCATGTACGAGCGGCCGTTCGTCGTCTTCGGCCTCATGACGCGCGACATGGAGCGCTGCATGTTGCACGCCCGCATTGGACAGAAGCCCTACTACACGCTCGACGGCGATTCGCTCGTACTGCACAACACGCCCATCGATCCCGATCAACAGCGGTACTACGACTCGCATCGCCCGGACATTACCTCCTACCTCTGGCGGCTCCTGCAGCATCGCGTGACCGGTGATTCGTTGGCGGATGGCTCCGGGACGGAGGCGTTCAAGGCGGGGATGCGCGATCTGACCGCCGCATTGCTCCGGGCCACCGTGCGCGAATTGCGCGCAAAGAACGTAGATGCGCTGTTCCTGGTGTTCGAGCCCATGTACAACACCATCGGCGATTGGCGGTCGTTGTACATCCGCTCCGTGCTCGAAAGCGAACATGTTCCTTACCTGTTCACCGGCGATATCGTCTGGAACGACGGTTATCGCCAGGGCAACTACGCACGGTACGAACAGCTGGACAACGGGCACCCCACACTCTACCAGAACCGCTTGATCGGGCGCGCAATCACACGCTACCTCCTCGACAGCACCTATGCCGATTCGCTGGCCGCGGCCAACACCCGGCGCCTCGCGTTCCTTCAGGCCGCCAACGACCCCGCCACCGTGGAGCATTACATCACCAAGATCTTCGCCGACAGCACGTGGCTCGCATCGGTGATGGCCAAAGCCCTTGAACGCGGCATTCCGCTGGACTCCATGCTCCGGCTGGACGCCGATTGGGTGCGGCGCAGCGACAGCCTGGAACGTGTCCGCACGCCATGAGCCCCGACCGGTCGCTGCGCATCGCGCTACCCACCGTATTGCTGGCCCTGGGATGCGCCCACGGCGAGCCTGCCTCCCCGTTCGTACGCTCCGATGCATCGGCCGCCGACCCTTCCATCGTGTTGAACGGCCGCACACTGCGCCCCGATCGCCATTTCGACTTCGAGGACACCACGGTCGTTTCACCGCTCCTCTCGCGCGAGATGGCCCATGGCGGATCACGTTCGCTCGATCTCTCCGAACACACCTACAGCCCGGCGATCCGGTTGCGTGCCGGCGATGTGGCCGAGGACCTTGCCACGGTGGCCACCGGCTGCTGGTTGTCCTGCTCCGCTGCGCGGCCGCGGATCGGATTCGTCATGACCATTGAACGCGGCGGGGAACAAGTGGCCTGGTTCGGGAAGGACCTGCGCGCCAACGAACACGAACCGGGGAAGTGGGAGCGCTTCAATGCGGAGTTCCTGCTGCGTGAAACCAAGGTACTGCCGGACGACAGCATCATCTATTACATCTGGAACCGCGACCGCGATCCGCTCTTCGTGGACGACCTCGATCTCTTCTTCCACAGCGCGAACGTGCCGGGACGGCCCCTCGGAGCGGCCGTGCACGTGGACAGCCTTTCGAGCAAGGACATGCCCCCTCCCTTCGCACCGTGCACGTGCGAGCCCTTCCCGTTGCTGGAGCGTTCCCGCCGG
>CAZFAW010000262.1:0-4407 GCA_964517015.1 uncultured Chryseobacterium sp. | reverse complement strand
TACGTGCCCAACGCCTTCAGCCCGAACGGCGACGGCATCAACGATGTGTTCCTGCCGATCACCACGGTGTTCTTCCCGAAGGAGTATGTACTGGACATCTTCGATCGCTGGGGAAGACCACTGTTCAGCACGGGCGATCCGCACGAGACCTGGAAGGCCGAGAACGTTCCCCTGGGCGTGTACATCTGGAAGCTCCACATGCGCGCATCGGATGGCGGTGTGCACGAGGCGGCGGGCCACGTCACGCTCGTTCGTTAACCGCGCAGCGCCAGCAAGGCCGCATACACCCGGTGCATGGGCAGGCCCATCACCGTATAGAAACTGCCGGTGATGCCTTCCACCGCGGTGTACCCGATCCAATCCTGCACGCCGTACGCACCGGCCTTGTCGAAGGGACGGTGAAGGGCCACGTAATAGGCGATCTCGGCGGCGGTGAGCGCGCGGAAACGGACCAGCGCCACATCGTTGAAGCTCATGGTGCGCGCGTGGGATCGCAGGCACACGCCGGTGATCACGCGGTGCTCGCGGCCGCTCAGCAGCGCGAGCATGCGGTGCGCATCGGCGGCATCCACCGGCTTGTTCAGGAGATGGCCGTCGATCAGCACGGTGGTGTCGGCGGTGATCAGCACCTGGTCCGGGGCCAGCGCACCGGTGTACGCATCGGCCTTCTTGCGCGCCAGGTGTTCCGCCACCCGATCGTCCGGCAGCCCCGGCGGCGGGGTCTCGTCCACGTCCACCTGAGCGAGTTCCACGGGCAGGTCGAGGCCTTGCAGCAAGTGCCTGCGGCGGGGGGAAGCGGATGCCAGCACCAGGCGCATCCCGTTCAGCGGATTCGTCACGGCCATATCAGAGCGTGTAGCGGATCAGGGCCGCGTACCCCACGGCGGTCACCATGGCGAACTTCATGAGATGGCCGGCCAGCATGAACCCCTTTCGATCCGTGGCACCGAAGGTGAAGCCGCCACTGAGGAGCAGCGGTGCCAGCACGGCCACGCCCAGGTACCAGTAGGAGAGGCGGTCGTTCAGGAACAACATGCGCAGGGCGAGCACGCCGGCCACGATCACCGCGATGTACAACAGGGCGAAGGCCTTCGCCCAGGTGATGCCCAGCACGATCGGTACGGTGCGGCACCCGTCGGCCGCGTCGCCCTTGATGTCCGCCATGTCCTTCTGCAGTTCACGCACCAGCGTGGCGAGGAAGGCGAACGCCGAGTAGCAGATGATGGCCGTCCAGAGCGTGCGGATGTACAGGTCCACTTCGGCCACGGTGAAGCCACCGTGATCGACCATGGCGAAGCCGTGCTGCACCAGGTCCTTGGGGATCTCGTACAGGCCCACGGAGAGCGGAACGAGCGCGGCGAGCAGGGCCACCACGGTGTTGCCGATCAGGAAGCGGCGCTTCCATACGGTGCTGTACATCCAGAGCGCCGAGATGGCGAACGCGGGGATCACCACCAGACGGAAGGCCCCGCTGTGGTAGGCCACGAAGGCGCCGATCACCAGGCCCGTGCCGCTCAGCACGAGGTGCCCCAGCATGGCCACGCGGCGTTTCACCGTGCGGCCCACGATCACCTGGCCGGGCTTGTTGATGCGATCGATCCGGGTGTCGAAGTAGTCGTTGATCACGTTCCCCGCGGCGGCGATCAGCACCGTGCTCAGCACCAGCAGCCAGAAATCGAGCGGGTCCATGAGCAGCGCGCGCCCGCCCGGCTCCAGCAGGCCGCCCAGCAGGCCGTGTCGCATCAACGCCATGGTGGCGGCGATGATCAGCAGATTGAGCGGTCGCGTGAGGCGGAGGAGATCGCGCACCATGGGCGGCCGAAGCTAGGCGGTCACCACGTGTGGGCCCCGTCGGTCATCCACTTGCCCTGCACTTTCATGGCTTGTTCCAGCAGGTCGCGCACGCAGCCGCCGCCGCCGGGCTTGGAACTGATGAACAGGCTGATGGCCTTGATCTCTTCGGCCGCGTCGGCGGGGCAGCACGGGAGCGCCACACGCTGCATCACGCGCAGGTCGGGGATGTCGTCGCCCATGTATGCGGTGCGCGCCGGATCCAGGCCCGCGGCCACGAGCGCATCGAGCTTCTCGACCTTGTTGAACACATGGTAGTGGTACTCCTTCACGCCCAGGCGGCCGAAGCTCTGTTCCACCCCATCGCTCTTGCCACCGGTCACGATCACGATCCGCAGGCCTTCCTTGATCGCATGTTGCACCGCGTACGCATCGCGGCTGTGGAACGTGCGCACCGGATCCAGGCCGGGGTGAAGGATCACTTTGTTGTCGGTGAACACCCCGTCCACATCGAAGAGGAAGGTGTCGATCCCGGCCAGCAGTTCCTTATAGGTCTTCGAGGCCATCGGTGGCGTGCCCGTTCGCAGCGAGGATCATGCGACTCAGCAGCGCGTAGGCGCGGCGAAGTTCGCGATCGCCCTTCAACAGGTCGAGGTGTTTCCCGAGGGTCTTGCGGTCGCCGCGTCGGGCGGGGCCTGTCAACGCGGCTTCGGGGCCGGCATCGGCGGCTTTTTGCGCCACGGACCGCCACAGGGGGGTCAGCAGGTCGGGCGGCAGGTTGCGCTCCTGCAATATGTGCTGGGCGCGTGCGAAGAGGAAGACGGGGAAGTTGCTGGCCAGCACAGCGGCCATGTGGAGCGCCTCGCGCTGCTTGTGCGGCAGCTCGAGCACCCGATCGGAGATGCGGTGCGCCACGGCCAGCATCACCTTGCGCGCATCGGCATCGCTGCTGTCGATCACCAGGGGCACGTGTGCGAGGTCGGCCGGTGCGCCGGGGCTCAGGCTCTGGATGGGCCACAGCACGCCGCCGTGCGCGGGTTTTCCCAGCACGGCCATGCTTTGCGCACCGCTGGTGTGCGCGATCACGGCGGCGGTGCGTGGAAGGCGTTTCGCCACGGCACCGATCGCATCGTCGCTCACGGCAAGCAGCACCAGATCGCAGGCGGGCAGGGGCCGACCCGGTGCCAGCGGAGCACAGGCCAGTTCAAGGGCCAGTGCCGCCGTGCGTTCGGGATCGCGGCCCATCACGCCCGTGAGCCTTGCCTTGCCGCGCACAAGCGCATGGCCCAGGTGGAACGCTGTGCGGCCGGTGCCGACGAGGAGAACGCGGGGGGCGGCCATGGGAGGGGGATCGAAGATGCGCGATCGGCCGCGGTTCAGGCCTTCCGGCGCATGGCGCGCAGGCGCTGCCGCACCGCCATGAAGGTGCCCAGGGCCATCAGGATGCAGCCCGTCCAGAGGATGTTGATGCCCGGGAACACGATCGCCTGCAGCACCACGAACTCCCGGTCGTACACGTTCAGGCCCACGCTGCGGCCCTCCACGCTGGCCAGTTCGTACTTCTGCTTCAGCTCGGGCAGCTCCATGGCCTTGCCCGCCACGGGCGTGCCGTTCCGGTGGATGGAGATGGCGTTGGCCTCGAACCAGCGGTCCGGCACGTACAGATCGCGTACGCGCATGCGCAGCTGGTACACCGTGTAGTCGGGCCCCAGGCGTTGGATCGTCACGCTGTCGCGCACGGCGCGCAGGCTGTCCAGCAGGATCACGCTGGTGGGTGTGATGATCGTATCGCCCACTTGTTTGTCGTACCGCCGCGAGGGCATGTACGCGGTGCTATCGGTGTCGTCCAGGTCGGCGAAACGCACGTGGGTGTACAGGTCGCGCAAGGGCCGGTGGCGCGTGCTGGGCTCGGCCACATTGCCGAAGCGCGGGTTCAATTGCACGAGGGGGCGCAGGGCGAAGGCCTTCTCACCGGGCCGCGTGGCGCTCCAGGCCCGGGCGTGCCAGAGCGCGCGCTTGGTGAAGGTGTCCAGCTCGCGCCAATGCGCCTGGTCGTCGAGGAAGCGCACCGAAGCCGTGTGCGCGTCGTTCGCCACGAACAGGGAATTACGCACGCGCACCGTGTCGCCGGCGGCATAGGTCGAAGGCACCGGCGTGAAGTAGTCCATGTCGAAGTACAGGTTCACCCCGTCCTTCTCCTTGCCGCGGTAGGTGAGGAAGTGCTCGCCCATGCGCACCGTGTCGCCCTTGTACAAGAGCAGGTCGGTGTTGTTGTCGAAGCCTTCGTTCAGGAAGCGCAGGTCCGGCCCCTGCATGTTGCGGCTGATCTCCTCCTGTCGGCTGGTGCTCACCAAGGCACCCAGCAGCACGAGCGCGAAGCCCACGTGCGCGACCGATGGCCCCGCTTGCGCCAGCTTGCCTTTGATGCCTTTCCGGACATAGGCCGCGTTGGCCGCCGCGGCGAACGACGTGGCGAACAGGAGCGCGATCAGGTTGGCTTCCTCCAGGCGGTACTCCAGTGCGATCACGGCCACCACGGTCAGCGCCACGGCAACGGCCAGGCCCACGATCAGATCGCGGCGGAAGCGCTTCATGTCCGTGTCCTTCCAGCGCAGG
>CAZFAW010000261.1:0-4423 GCA_964517015.1 uncultured Chryseobacterium sp. | reverse complement strand
TAGTTGTCATCGGACTCGGCGTAATGGATCTCGTCGATCGCCACCTTCACCAGGCGGCCCTTGTCGCGGATGAAGATGCTGTCGGCGATCACGAAATCATGCTGCTGTGCTTCGTTCGGTGCGTCCGCGGCCTCCACATCGTTCGCGAAGCGGGCCAGGGCCAGTTCGATCTGCGCACGCAGGTCGTTCTCATCGAACGGTTTGATGATGAAGCCCGCCGGGCGCAAGGGTTTCACCCGTTCCAGCGTGGCCTTGTCGCTGTGGCTGGTGACGAAGATGAACGGCATGCGGTGTTTGGCCTTCAGTTTCCCGGCCAGTTGCACGCCGTCGGCACCGTCGCCCAGGTTGATGTCCAACAACAACAGGTCCGGCTTGCGCTCGGCGATCCCCGACATGGCATCGAGGGCATTGTCACACGTCCCGCACACCTCGTAACCCAGCTCCTCGAGGTGCGCGCGAAGGTCTTCCGCGATCAGCGGTTCATCTTCGACGATCAGGATCCGTACAGCCGGCATGGTCACGCAAGTTCGCGGATCCCATCGGATCGGAAGCCGCAGCTTCGCCCGCCGAGGATCGCAGCTTCGACCGTTCCGTGTGGGAAGCGCTCATGGCCCGACTGAACGCCGTGAAGCAGGACAGCCGCCCGGTCCAGGGCAAGCTGAACGCGGCGCAGATGGTGGCGCACGTACGCAAGCCCCTAAGGGATGGTGTGCGACCCCGAACACCACCTGCGGCGGTTCGGGGTGTGATCACCATGTACTGAGCTTCTCACCCGCCAGCACCTTCTCCACCTGCGCCATCACCTCCGCGGTGAACAGGTCCTGCGCCTCCACCGCCTTCAGGTTCTCCTCCAATTGCGCCACCTTGCTTGCGCCGAGGATCACCGTGCTCACGCGCGGGTTTTTCAGGCACCAGGCAATGGCGAACACCGGCAACGACAGACCGAGACCGGTCGCAATGGTCTTCAGCTCATCCACCTTTTTCAACCGGGCTTCGGTCAGCTCACGTTCGCGCAACCAATCGAGCCCGGCCGCGCGCAGCCGCGATGAGGCATCGCCTTCGAGCGAGTGCTTGCCGCTGAGCACACCGCTGGCCAGCGGGCTCCAGATGGTGGTGCCCAGACCCACCGTGTCGTACAGCGGCGCGAATTCCTCCTCCACCTTCCGGCGGTGGAACAGGTTGTATTGCGGCTGCTCCATGGTGGGACCGATCAGATGGTGCTTCTCCGCGATCGCGTGTGCTTCCGTGATCTGCCCGGCGGTCCACTCGCTGGTGCCCCAGTACATCACCTTGCCCTGCATGATCAGCGTGTGCATGGTCCACACGGTCTCATCGATCGGGGTGTTCGGATCGGGGCGGTGGCAGAAAAAAAGGTCGAGGTAGTCCACCTGCAAACGCCTGAGTGCGTCGTGGCATGCCTCCACCACGTGTTTGCGGTGCAGACCCAGCTGCGTGGGCAGTTTGCCGCCGGCGCCGAAGAACACCTTGCTGCTCACGATCCATGTGTCGCGCGGCCGATCCATCTTCCGCAGGATCCGTCCCATCACCCGCTCGCTTTCGCCGCGCGAATAGATCTCCGCGTTGTCGAAGAAATTGACACCGTTGTCGTAGGCGAGCTTCATCAGCTCGGATGCGGTGTCGTCGGTGATGAGCTTGCCGAAGGTGAGCCAGGAGCCCAGGGACACTTCGGAAACCTGCAGGCCGGAGCGGCCGAGGCGGCGGTAACGCATGGTCAGGAGGATCGGGTCCGCGAAGGCGGGGCGCAAAGATCGCTCAGATCAACACCCGGCCGTCCTCCATTACGATGTTGCGGTGCGTGCGCGCCGCGAAATCGTTGTCGTGCGTAACGATGAGGAGGCTGCGCTCGTGCTCTGCCGCGATGTGCTGGAAGATGCCGAAGACGATCTCCGAATTGCGCTTGTCCAGGTTGCCCGTGGGTTCGTCGCCCATGATGATGAGCGGGTCGTTGATGAGCGCACGCGCGATGGCCACGCGCTGCTTCTGCCCTCCGCTCAGCTGGTTGGCCATCTTCAACGCCTGGTCGGTCATCTCCAATTCCTTCAGCCGCGCCATGGCATCCGCTTCGATCTCCTCCGCGCTCTTGCGTCCCAACTTCAAGGCGGGCAGCATCACGTTCCTCAGCACGCTGAATTCCGGGAGCAGGTAATGGAACTGGAACACGAACCCGATCTTCTCGTTGCGGATGGCTGCCAGGCGCGATCCGTCCAGTCCGCTGGTGTTCTCCCCATCGATCACCACATCGCCCTCGTAGTCGGTGTCCATGGTGCTGAGGATGTAGAGCAGGGTGCTCTTGCCGCAGCCGCTCTTGCCGGTGATGCTCACGAACTCGCCGCGTTGCACCGCAAGCGAAACGTCCTTCAATACGGGCACGGTAACCGGGTCGTGGAAGGATTTGTTCACCCGCCGCACCTCCAGGATGTTCGCCGCTCCGCTCATTTGCCACGGATGATCTCCACCGGGTCCACCTGTGCCGCCTTGCGAGCGGGGAACCACCCGGCGATCCAGGTGGTGATGAGGGCGAAGGTGACGGCGATGACGTAGTACTTCGGGTCGTAGTCGATCGGGAAGGTGGTCACTGTCGGCAAAGCCTGGGTGACGAAGGGGATATTATCGATGAGTTTCTGCAAACCCACACCGAACAGAAAGCCGCCCGCTGCGCCCACCACGCCGATGATCATGCTGAGGGCGAGGAAGATCCGCCGCACGTCCCCGCCGCTGAACCCGGTCGCCTTGAGGATGGCGATGGTATCCAGCTTCTCGTAGATGAGCATGTTGAGGATGTTGTAGATGCCGAAGCCCGCCACGATCAACAGCACCACGCCCACCGCGTAACTGATGGTGCTGCGCACCTTGCTGCCCGTCTCGAACTGCGCGTTCGCGGTCTGGATGTCCACGGCATCCACATCGAACCGCTGGGCGAGCTCCCTGGCCACGGCCGGGGCCTGCAGCAGGTCCTTCAACTTCACGTTGATGTCGGTGTAATAGCTGCTGGGCTGTCCCAGGAGTTCCTGCACGGTCTTGATGCTGGCATAGCACTGCACCTTGTCGTATTCGGCGATGCCGCTCTGGAAGATGCCGCTTACGCGCAAGAGGGCGCGATCGCCGGAAGCGGTGGTCACCTGCACCACATCACCGGGCTTTGCTTCCATCATGTCGGCGAGGCCCTTGCCCAGCACCACCGCGTTGTTCCCGGTGGCCAGGTCGCGCGCTTCGCCCTGCACCAGGTAGTCGGCGAACATGTAGTAGCGCACCTCCTGCTCCACTTCGATGCCGCTCACCTGCGCATTGAGGTCGGTGGTGCCCACATTGAAGAAGACCTGCGCGACGAGCCGGGGCGATACGGCGAGCACGCGCGGATCCTTCTCCAGGGTGCGCATGATGCCCGCGGCGTTCCTGAGCTTCTGCAGTTCGCTCTTCGGTTTCACCGAGCGAACGAAATGGTGCGTGGGCGGGTGGTCCGTGCCCACATGCTGCGCCCAGGTCCGCTCGATGGGTTGTTCCGGCGAAGCCTTCAATTCATTGTACAGGCGCACGTGCGGTGTGCGGTTCAGGATCAGCCCGTCGAGCAGGTCGTTCAGGCCGTTCATGAACCCCAGCAACGCCACGAACATGGTGATGCTGAACATCACGCCCACGGCCGCCACGATGCTCTGGCGCAGCTTCGCCCGGAGGATGGTGAGCGCGATGCCGATGAGCAGGCGCATGCGCTAGGGCTTGTACAGGACGGTGGTGCTGTCGATGCCCTCCAGGATCTCCACGCGCTCCAGGTCCCGCACGCCGGTGCGCACGGGCGTGCGCTCTTCCTCGCCGGTGCGCACGTACCCGCCGTCCAGGTAGCCGGCGGGGATCGTGAGGGCTTTCTCCTTCGTGCGCAACAGGATGTTCGCTTCCGCGGTGATGTTGGGGAAGAGCTTCGGCGGCTTCTCCTTGAAACGCGCTTCCACGGTGAAGGTGCGCGAGCGCGGGTCCATCAGGGGGATGATGCGTGTGACGGTGGCATCGAACGCGTACTCGTACAGTTCGAGCATGACCGATACGGCCTGCCAGACCTGCACACGCGCGATATCCTTCTCGTCCACCTCCAGCTCGAGGTACAGGTCGGAGGCGCTTCCCACCACGGCCACGGGCTTTTGCGGCGTGGCCAGTTCACCGGGTTCCACCATCAGATCGTAGACGATACCCTCGATCAGGCTGCGCGGTGTGCGGTCATCGCTGCCCGCGGTGCTGATCAGTGCGTTGTTGCGGGCCACTTCCAGTTCGGTGCGCAGGCGGTCCCGGGTCTCCTGCAACGACTTCACCGCGCGGGTGAGCGCGGCCTTGCCGGTGGTGTAGGCCAGTTCGCGTTGTTCGAACTCGTTGCGGCTGCCGATCCCCTGCGCCCACAACGCCTTCTGCCGCTCGT
>CAZFAW010000260.1:0-4444 GCA_964517015.1 uncultured Chryseobacterium sp. | reverse complement strand
TCGCAGGTGTACATCCCACCGAGCCACTCACTGGTCTCGCCCTTCGTAGCCTACGCGCCGGAGTTGGGCCCCGCCCGGCCCGATCCACGCGAAGTGCAGGCCTTGATCGAGGCACCCCTTGCCGAGTTGCTGCAAGAAGATGTGATCCAACACCGCGATCAATACATCCGGATCGCCGGGCGCGTGGCACGCGTGCCCTACTTCGACCTGGCCGGTCATGTGGTCTGGGGAGCCACGGCCATGATGCTGTGGGAGATCCGAGAGCTGCTGCGTTCGGGGCGCCGGTCGTGAGGATCGTGTCGCCGATCCGGTCCCGCGTTCACGCCATCTCGACCGTGGACACGCCGATCTCTTTCAGGAAGCGACCGTTCGGGCTGGAACCTTCCCCGTTCCCGCTGAACTCAGGCTTGATGCGCCGTACGAAGTACATGTCGATCTGCCCCTTGTTCTTCGCATCGACCTTGCCACGGTACTCGCACTCGAACCGGTCCTTGATCAGTTCGTAGGTCACGCCGCTTATGTTCACTTCGCCCGGCTCGCCACTGCTCTCCATGCGGCTTGCGGTGTTCACGGCGTCGCCCCAGATGTCGTAGGCGAACTTGCGCTTGCCAACCACACCGGCCACCACGGGGCCCGTGTGCACACCGATGCGCAGGATCCACGGCTCTCGGCCGGCCGCGCGGCGTTCGGCGCCTTGGGAACGCATCAGGTCGCGGATCTCCAACGCAGCGAGCACCGTTTTGTACGCGTGCGCGGGGTCGTGCGTGGGCACGCCCGCGGCGCACATGTAGCTATCGCCGATGGTCTTGATCTTCTCGATCCCGTATTTGTCCATCACATCGTCGAAGTGCAGGAAGCAATCGTGCAGTTCGCCCACCAGTTGTTCGGGGGTCATCTTCTCGGCGATGCGGGTGAAGCCCTTCATGTCGGTAAAGAGCACCGTGACCTGGTCGTGCTTTCGTGCCGTGGCCTTGCCGTTCTCCTTCAGTTCGTCCGCCACCTCCTCGGGCAGGATGTTCAGCAGCAGGTCCTCGATCTGGTCCCTTTGCTTGGCGATCTCCTGGCTTTGGGCCACTACTTCTGCGGTGCGTTCCTCCACCTTCTTCTCCAGCACCTGGTTGCGCAGCCGCAATTGCCGTTCGCGCACCTTGATCCAGCTGAGGAGCACGATGGCACTGAAGACCACCAGGGCGGAATAGAACCACCAACTGCGGTACCATGGCGGATGGATGGTGAAGCGGAACATCGCCGGCTCGCTCCACAGGCCCGCGCGGTTCATGGCCTTCACCTTGAAGGTGTACGAGCCTGGTGGCAGTGCAGGGTAATATGCATCCCCTTCGTTGGTTACCGGCTGCCAGTCGGTATCCAGGCCCTCCAACTGGTACCTGTATCGCACTGCGGCCGGATCGCTCAGGCTCACACTGCCGTATGCGATGCGCACGCTGCGTTCTGCATGCGAAAGGTCCAGGCCATCCTCCATCTCACGGTCCTCCAGGTTCACTTTCAATCCGCGGATGGCCATGATCGGCGCGAGCGACTTGTCCGCGCCTTTTTCCGGGGTGATCCGGGTGGCCCCGCCGTTGGTCCCGAACCAGAGGTCCCCGTTCCGGGTGACACATACCGCATTGGGTTTGGCCTCGATGCCAACGAAGCCGCTGCGCTGTGTGAACGAAAGGAAGCCCTCCTGTTTCGGACGCCATTTGTTCAACCCGTCCAAGGTGCCCACCCAGAGGTGCCCGTCCTTGTCGCGCGCAAGGGAACGAATGCTGTTGCTCAACAAGCCCTGGTCCGTGGTGTATGCCCCCACTTCCTTCCCATCCTTCACCAGGAGGATGCCTTGCCCGTCGGTACCGACCCACAGCCGGCCTTCGGGATCCTGGGCGAAGCAGGTTGGGGTGAACGGCTTGCCCAGATCGATGCGCTTGGCGATGCCGTTGTCCACACGCGCGATACCATTGCTCGCGCTCCCCACCCAGATCGTGCCTTTATCGTCCCGATACAAGGCGGAAACCACCGTGGCCGGGATGCCATCCTCATCGCCATAGACCGTGGGCGGGAGGCCGGGCGAGTACCGCTTCAAGCCATTGATGGTCCCGATCCATAGCTCGCCGGGCTGTCCGTTCTCCAATGCGGTGACCTTGCCTTCGGGGATCACTGCGGAGAGTTCATCGTGGTCGATCGGTTGGTAGGCCTCGGGGTCCAGTTCGATGATCCCACCGGTTTCCGTGCCGATCCAGATGTAGCCGCGTGCGTCCTCGCGAAGGCTGCGCACGCGGTTGCTGGTGAGCTTCCCTTGCTGAACGCTGATCGTTTTCACCAATCCCGTGCCCGTGGCGTTGGGATCGAGCACGCTGATCCCGCCGTTGGTGCCGAACCAGATCCTGCCGGCGCGATCCTCCAGTACGGCCCACACCTGCGGATCGAGCAGGCCGTCTTCCTCGATGAAGTTCAGGAACCGCTCTCCCTTGAAGATCGAAAGCCCGTTGTCGTTGGTGGCCACGAGCATGTTGCCCTCCCGATCGCGCGCGATGGAACGGATGGCCAGGCTTTGAAGGCCCGTGCCGGGATGGAACTTGCGCCGCACCCCGTTCAATCCGATCACCGCCGCGCCACCGTCCCACATGCCCACCCAGACCTGGCCCGCGGCATCCTCGCCGAAGCACGTGACCACATTGCTGGGCAGGCCGTTGAACTGTGCGTAGTTCACCACCTGCCCGCTCTTGGGATCGAGCACATACGCACCATTGGAAAAGGTGCCCAGCCAGATGCGCCCCTGGCTGTCGCTGAACACCGCGGTGACCTGTTGGATATCCTGCAGACCCGCCCATTCGAGGGGTGCGAAGCGCTTCGATGCAACGACCCATTTCTTCAAGGTGCCCCCATCCTCCAGGAATGCCAGTGTTCCGTCGTGCAACAAGGCGCATCCGACCACATGGTCGATGATGCCGTGCTCTTGACCGAAGCGATCGGCCGCGGCCTTGCCCGCTCCGGTTCCCGTTGCGAACCGCAGCACGCCTTGCCCCATGGTGGTGATCCAGATCGCCCCGTCCGCGTCCTGCACGATCCCGGTGATATCGGTGGTGATCGGATCGCCTTCCACGGTGATGGTACCGAAGCGCTGCTTGGTGCCGATACTGATCCCTCCCCCGTTATGACCGACCCAAAGGCGCTGCTCGCGATCAACGAGCAGGCTGCGTACCCCGCCAGGCGCAGTGCCTTCATCCGGTCCGAGCTGATCCGGCTCGATCCCGTCGTAGCTCACCAGTCCGGCTTCGGTGCCGAGCCAGACCAGGCCCGAACTGTCCTGGAGCACCGTGTACACCTTGCTCGTGGGAAGGCCCTGCTGGACCGACAGGTTCTCGAAATAGAACCGCTGGGCTGCGGCTGTGATCGGTCCAAGGACCGCCAGCAGGAGAGCCAGGCGTCGCATGGCGGGCAAAATAGAGGATCGGGCGCGCACCGGTCTCAGCGGGTCAGGTCATAGAAGCTCGCTTCGGAACCGGCTGCATCGCTCACCACCAGCGTATTGTTCACACTGGCGCTGTAGTTCTGGATCAGGCTCTTCAGCGGTCCATAGTTGTAGAAGGAATAGATGTCGTCCTTCTTGCCGTCCACCGGGATCCAATAGCTCTTGCCCCCGACGGTGCGTCCATGTCCGGTGTACCAGACCAGCACGGTGTTCACCCCGTTGGTGCGCACCAGGTCGCGCAGTTCGATGTTGAAGAAGCGCTCGATCTGGGCCTTGCTCAGGTTCTTCTTGTTGATCGTCTTCTGCACGTTGTACTTGGAGAAGGCCTTTTGCATTTTGGACTGGTCGCTGCCACTGCCCACGGCGGGGAAACCCTTGTAGTCGTTGTTCTCGATGTACACCACCCAGGTGATGCCGGTGGCACCCATGGCGTTCGGCCTGTCGGTGGGTTTCTCAGCGGGCTTCTCCGCCGGTTTCGCACCGCCGCCGCCATTGGTGGGCGAAGGCTTCACTACGGCCACGGCGGGCGCCTTGCGCACGAGCACGTACACCGCGTCGGTACCGTTGCCGTACTGGTCTTCCGCGTGCACGGTGAGGCGGTCCTTCCCTTTGATGTCCAGCTTGATGCTGAAATCCGTGTTGTTCGTGTCGGGGATGAAGCTCGCGAAGACCCCATCGACGGTGATGGCGCGCAGGATGCTGCCATCGTGCGCACGGCCTTCGAGGAAGAGGTCCTGCTGGTCCGCCTCCACGGTGATCTGCCGGTCGCCGGTGGGAACCGGCAGGGTAACGGCCACCTCCGGCGCGATGCCCTCGGTGCGCACCACGTTGAAGCTCACCGTGGCCACGTTGTCGTACACGTCGCGTGCTTCCACCTCCACCTTCTTCGCTTCGGACCCGAACGGCACGCTGATGAAGAACTCGGGATCCTTCTCGTCCGTGGCGAAATCCGCATCCGCTCCGTTCACCGTGATG
>CAZFAW010000259.1:2005-4460 GCA_964517015.1 uncultured Chryseobacterium sp. | reverse complement strand
TCGCCGGCATGAACGCACGGCACCGTGCGCGCAAGGACGTGCCCGCGGACAAGGCCCCGTGACCGGACATCCACCCGGATGAAGCATCGCGCGGCACGATGGTTGGGCAGTGCGGCCGCCATGCGGATCCTGCCGTTGTTGCTCGCGTTCGCCGCCACCCCGGTTGTCGCCCAACGGGACAGCATTCCCGGAGGGGAACGCATCCAGGTGCTCGGCGCGGACAAATGGACCTTCGATGAGAAGCTGGCGCCCGGCGCGCAACGCCTGATCGGGCATGCGCGTTTCCGGCATGCCGGCGCGACCATGTCCTGCGACAGCGCTTACATACACGACGACCAGAGCGTACAGGCGTTCGGTCACGTGAACATCGGCCAGGGCGATACACTGCGCATCGCGGGCGATCACCTCGACTACACCGGAAAGGATCGTGTCGCCACGCTCTCCGGGAACGTGCGATTGAGCGACAGGGAAATGGACCTGACCACGCCCGGCCTCACCTACGACCTGCGCACGCGCACGGCCTCCTACACCCAAGGCGGAACCATCGTAAGCCGCACCGAACGGAACACGCTGACCAGCGACCGGGGCAGCTATCTGGCCGGCGCACATCGCTTCATCTTCAGCGGCCGCGTGGTGCTGCTCGGCCCGGACCGGTCTATCACGAGCGATACCCTGCACTATGTGACCACGACCGGCACGGCCGAATTCCACGGTCCCACCACCCTTACCTCGGGTGCCACGCGCATGTGGTGCACCTCCGGCACGTACGATACCCGCAAGGACATCGGCCATTTCACCCGCCGCGCACACGTGCGCAGCGGGGGCCAGGACCTGCAGGGCGACAGCCTGCACTACGAACGTGGCACGGGCATCGGCCAGGCCTGGGGCCATGTGGTCCTGACCGACTCCGCCAATGGCATGACCGTGATCGGGCACATCGGAAGGCACGAGGAACGCAGCGATCGATCGTGGGTGACGGGAATGGCCGAACTGGTCATGCGCATGGGCGATGATTCCCTGCATTTGCATGCCGATACCCTGTACGCAAGCACCACGGCCCGCGAGGGACCGGAAGGCACGAGCGGCCCCCGCGCGAACACGCGAACGATCACCGCCCGCAGGGGGGTGCGGTTCTTCAAAAGCGACCTGAGCGGGGTGTGCGACACCATGGTGTACTCCGACGCGGACAGCACGATCCACCTCATTTCCGGGCCGGTGCTGTGGAGCGGCGACGACCAGATCAGCGGGCGCGACATGCGCATCCTGATGAAGGATGGGCGCGCCCACCGTTTGTTCGTGCAGCAGGATGCGTTCCTGAGCGCGCAAGTGGACAGCACGCGCTTCGATCAAGTGACAGGCACGGACATGACCGGATGGTTCCGCAACGGCGAACTGCATCGGTTGATCGCGGAAGGGAACTGCCGTACCGTCTACTTCGCGCGGGAGGAACCCACCACCGATAGCACAGGCACACGAAGTGCGCCGGAACTGATCGGCATGAACCGCGTGGATTGCAGCCGGATCCAGGTGGACGTGCGCGAAGGAGACGTGGACGTGATCAGTTTCCTGGCGAAGCCGGACGGCACCATGTATCCCGTGGCCCTTGCACCTGCGGAGGAAATGCGCCTGCGCGGTTTCGTCTGGCGCGGAGCCGAACGCCCCATGCAGCGAACGGACATCTTCCGTTGATCGATCACCACCGCGCGCCGTACAGGTCCTTCCACGCCGGGTCCGGCTCCTCCCGCGTCTCCACGGTCGATGGCGCTTCCACATCGCGTTCGCGCGCGTTCCCGGCGAGCGTATTGGCGTGGAGCACCAACCTCGACGCACCGCTCCCGCCCGCGCGCACCTGGAACACCAGTGCGTTGCCGGTGAAGGTGCACGTGCTCACCTGCACATCGCTTTGGTCCTTGAGCGCCACTGCGACCCCGGCTCCATCGAACGCACACCGCACCAGCAGGGCCTGGCCCGCGGCACCCACGTCCGTTCCGCGATCACCGGGCCCATTGAACCGGCATTGCTCCACGCGCAGGCGACCACCACGCTGCACGACCCCGTCCGCGCCGCCGTTGAAGACGCATTGCACGATGGCGCCCTGTGCATTGGCTGCGACCACGCCATCGCAAGCGATCATGGTGAAATGTGTTCCGACGATGCGAAGCTCGCCACCGTCCACGGCGATGACCGCCCGCCCGCTGTCCGCCTGGAAGTCGCAACCCTCCACGGTCAGAGCGGCCGCCCCGTGCACACTGAGCATGCCCTTGCGCCATCCGCGTGCATCGCCGGACCGGCCCCCGCTCATGCGCACGCCCGTGAGGGAACAACGCGCACCGTTCTCCGCGTTCACGGCCACGGTACCGTATGCGGAACCCTCACGCAGGGGCCGAATGAACACGGGGTTCACCCGGGTGCCGCGTGCGATCATTGCGCCCTGGACCGTGATGTCCACGCCGGG
>CAZFAW010000259.1:0-1905 GCA_964517015.1 uncultured Chryseobacterium sp. | reverse complement strand
GAAGGCCTGATCGAACACGACGGCATCGCCCAGGCGCTGCCGCTCGATGTAGGGATCATCGACCACCTCCTCTTGCACGTACAAGGACGTATCGCCCGCCACGGCCACCTTCACCAGGGTGAGCGCCGGTGCAAGGAGCCCCAATTCGTTGGCGATCACTTCCTCGTACTTGGCCCGGATCGAGCCAAGCGAGGCCGGAGCGAGCAGGATCCTGCGTTGCCCGAGGAACGGCGACCCCTTCGGGAAGCGCACCTGGATCGCACCGGTGACCGTACGTGCGGGCCGCACATCGGCGGAATCCCGGTAACCCTGCGCGGTGAACAGCACCGCGCGCCAACCCGGTCCATCCGGCGCTCCGGAGAGCGTGTAGGTATCGCACTTCGCGCTGCTGTCCGCGGTGGAACGCCGGTCGAACCAATGCGCATAGGCATCGACCTCCTGCGTGGAAATGCCCAGTGGCCAGCGACCGGTGAGATCGTGCTCGGGCAGCAGCGAAAAGACCGCGAACAGCAGGCCCACGGGGAGCCCGATGCCCAGCACCCACGCGGCCCGGTCAGTGCGTTGTGCCTTTCGTGCCATGGTTGAAATATCCGCGGGCCGAGACGGATCGGATGCGCCCGGTGCCCATCCGCAACGTCATGTTCCACGGCGGCAGTTCATAGTACTGGTCCTCGCGGTAGGCGCCGCCGCTGTCCGCGCGCGCCGTGAGCGGCAACCACGTGAAGTGCAGCGCTCCGGTGGCCGTGTCGCGTGCGAACGCCTGCAGGCGCTGGTCCGGTCCGGGCGTGGAGGTGTCCCATGCGAGCGAATCACCTTCGATGGTGATCTGTAGCGGAGGAACCGCGGTGCCAGTGACGTGCGCCGTGCGCTGATCGCCATCCGTTCGCAGGTCTTCCGCGTGCACCTGTTCGGAGAGCCGATCCCAATACGCGTTCATCTGTGTGCGCAACTGTCCGGCCGAGAGGGCCCAATGCAGCACGGAGTAGCGATCCACATCCTGGCTGGCCCGGGTCAGCGTGCAGTACTTGTTGCGGTCGGCGAATACGGAAGGACCGATGCGTTCCAACACCTCATCCATGTGCCGGGCGAACGCCCCACCGGCGTGCAAGGTCGCAAGGGCTTCCGCGATGTAGCGGTCGCGGACCCACCGCCATTCGGGATCGCGGAGCAACCAATAGGAAAGAGCATCGTGAGCGACGTAGAACGGTTCGCCCTTGGGCGCGAAGAGCAGGATCGGGTCCCAGAGCACCGGATAGAAACGGCCGGAGCGCGGACTGAGCACCAGCAATTGGTTGTGGTAGTTGTCGATATGGCGGGTGTCGAGGACCTTGATCGCGGCGGCGAACCGGAGGAAGGCATCCACATCGATCAATTTCTCGAGGGTATCGCGGCGGCGCTCCCAGGGCAGGTTGCGCTGGTTCACGGCCCAGACCAGCCCCTCGAGCTTCCTGCGTGCTTCCGTGCTGTCGGCATCGCCCAGGTACTCCCAGTTGTCCGCCGACTTCCACAACGGGCCCCGCTGCAGGCCCACGCGCACATTGGTCGGTGGGAAGTCGCCCTTGTACACAGGCACGTCCTCCGTTCCGAGGTGGCGGTTGCGCTCGTAGTCGCCGTCCACCTGCTCGCACAAGTGCATGACCCCGTGATCCCTGCCGTTCAAGCGCACGAACACCATGTCCTCGAACGGGGTGGCCACGCCCATGCGCTGTGCGATCCAGTAGGCCAGGTCCACGTTCACCATGTTCAGCGATTTCGGGTTGAGGAAGTTCAACCGCTTGTAGGGTGCGAAGGCCCCATCGCGTTTCATTTTGAGGCGGAACGATCGCTTGTTCCCCACATGGTGCACGGCGCCGAAACCGCGGTATCGGAATTCCACCGGATAGCGCACGCCGTGGTCCACGAGGG
>CAZFAW010000258.1:0-4466 GCA_964517015.1 uncultured Chryseobacterium sp. | reverse complement strand
ACGCACCCGACATGCTGTTCAACGATGCCGTGCGGGTGAACGCGGGCCTTGCCCTGGCGGTGGAACGGAACAGCGGCACACTGGCCTCGTCCACGGCCGCGATCATGGTGCAGGACACGCTCGGTGCGTCGGGCTGCAGCGTAACGCCGTATCCGTTGGCGCCGGTGGATAGCACCCTGCTCGTGAGCACCGCCATCAGCACCACAGCCGGTGTGACCACCCTGCAGGTGACGCTCGCGGTGGCCGCCCTGCCGCTCACGTCGGTGGTCGAGTGCGCCAGCACGGGAACACCCGTACCGGCGGACCCGGCCGGCGTCGAATTGCATCCCAACCCGGCCGACGCGTACCTCGTTGTGCGCGCGGTGAGTGGCGCGCCGTTGGTGCGCGTGGAGGTGCTCGATGCCTCGGGCCGGACGGTGATGAGCCAGCGCCCCGACGGATCGGGCGGCGTGGACGTGTCGGCGCTGGTGGCCGGTTGGTACGCGGTGCGCGTGCATGCACGGGACGGGCGCTGCACCGTGCGTCCACTTATGGTGGAGTAGCCAAGCTTGCCGGGCCATACCGCTGGGACGGCATCGTTGGCCGCGCCGGACCCACCTTTCGCACCCATGCGCGCTCCCTGCTTCCTCATTCTTCTGCTTGCCGTTGCAATCCTGGCCGCGCAACAACAGCAGAACGAATTCAGCTTGCACGCCGGTGCGGGGCTGTCCTGGTTGCGTGGCAACCGGGCCATTGACGATACGGATCCCCTGTTCGGCCCGCAGCGGAAGTCACCTACCACTGGGCCATCGCGCCGGCGTTCGGGTTGCGGATCGGCGCAGGGTACCAGACGAAAGGCTTACGAACACAGGTATTGCGGGTCAACCCCATGGGCGAACAAGTGGGACTCGGCTCGGTGGACCTTTCGTTGGGCTACATCACGAACCCGGTGATGGCGCGTTACGGCTTCGGGGAGCGGATCCGGTTCACCGCAGGTGGCGGTTTCTATATGGGCCTGCTCACCCGCGCCCGTACCGTGTATTCCGATGGCCTCGGGTCCCCTGCGCAGGACATCACCGATGAGCTGGAGCCGCCCGATGCCGGGCTTTGCGCAAGGCTGGAGTTCGCCTTCCGCCTCAGCGATCGCTTGCGGCTCACCGCGGAAACCCGCTACGACAAGGGCCTCTTGAACATCAGCGCCCTGCCCGTGGTGGACGACGGCAGCATCCGCACCGGCGCAGCGTGCCTGCTGATCGGGCTCGGCTATCGCCTGGGCGGCCCGCTGTAGGAGCCCCTTCGAGCCGCTCGCGCAACGAACACGCGGCGGACGTGTTCACATTCACCGCCCTATCTCGATGCTGATGCGGGCAGCCACTTCCAGCGGCTCCCTGCATCACCCATGAAACACCTTTCCACCGCCTTCGTCCTTTTCCTCGCGTTCCCTGCCGCCGCCCAATGGAGCCAGGTGAACAACGGGTTCACCACACTCACCTACGGCGCGGCCGCGCACGGCGCCACGCCCGCGCATCTTTTCGCGCGCGCCTATAACGAATTGTACCGCAGCACCGATCACGGCGACTCGTGGGAAATGGTCACCAACCCCATAGCCGGTAACCCGTCCGATGTGGGCCATTCCTTCAACGGCCGCTACTTCGCCGGGTCCGCGTCCATCACGGCGTGCATCCATTACACGGAGAACGATGGCGACACCTGGAACGCCGCCACGGGCGCGCCCTCGGCCACCGTGGTGCGCGGCTTCTTCGAATACGGCGGGGCCTTGTACGCCTATACCAGCACGGCGGGCATCTACCGCACGTTGGATGGCGAGACCTGGAGCGCGGTGAACAACGGCCTCACCAACCTGAACGTGATCGGCATGGCCGAGTCGGGGCCCTACTTCGTGGCTGCCACGATCGGCGGCGGCGTGTTCCGAACCTTCAATGCGGCCACCTGGACCCCGGCCACGGGCATCGGCTCCGGCGATCTGAACGGTGAGAACGTATGGCGCATGGGCAGCGCCCTGTTTTACGCGGCACAAGGCGGTGCCGTATACAAGAGCATGGACTATGGCGATACCTGGACCGCATGGACCCCGCCCGCCTTCTTCGGGCTCGGCATGGTGGAGGTGAAGCGCTTCGGTGGCAACCTCTACATGGAAACGCGCCACCTCGCCGGTGGCCAGCGCGACAGCGTGTACATCTCGGGCAACGAGGGCGGCTCCTGGACCAACATCACCGGCAACCTCGACGCCACCGACCTCAACGGCAGCGGCCTGCTGGAGCACGAAGGCTACGTGTTCTTCGGCTACAACATGGGCTCGGCGGGCGAAGGCCTGTACCGGTACGCGCTGTCCACCTCCATCGAGCCCGAAGCGGGAACCCGGCCCGCGCACGTGTTCCCCAACCCTGCGCACGACGTGCTGAACGTGGTGGCACCGGGCGGTTCCGGCGCATGGAACCTTGCGGATGCCGCGGGGCGGCTCGTGTTGAGCGGTCGCACGACCACGGCCACGGACCGCATCGACGTGTCTGCGCTCGCGCCCGGCTGTTACCTGCTGCGTTGGGACGATGCGCGTGCAACGGCGGTGCACGTGGTGAAGCGCTGAGCGCGGCGCCCGGGCCGGCCTACCTTGGCCGCATGAGCGATCCGCATGCACGCTTCGTGAAAATGGCGCTGGACGCCTGGACCAACGAGGTCCGCGCGACCAACGCCCTGCTGGGCACCCTGGACGATGCGCAGCTCTTGCAACAGGTGGCGCCCGGACGCAATCGCGGCATCTACCTGCTCGGCCACTTGACCGCCGTGCACGACCGGATGCTGCCGTTGCTGCGATTCCGCGAAGCGTTGCACCCGGCCTTGTTCACGACCTTCCACGATCGACCCGATGGCGCCGTGGCCGACCTGCCCCCGGTGGCACATCTGCGATTGCAATGGAAGGAGGTGAACGACACCTTGATGGCGCACATGGACACGCTTCCTGCGGAGGAGTGGTTCATGCGCCACGCGAACATCTCCGAGGCCGACTTCCACAAGGAGCCGCACCGCAACCGGTTGAACGTGGTGATCAGCCGCACGAACCATTTGGCGTACCACCGTGGGCAGTTGGTGTTGTTGGCCGGGAGGTAGTCCGATCCGGTCCCGATACCTTCGCTCGCGATGGCAACCAATAGGGTTGAAGGCCGTCGTAGAAGCGTGGCGCAGAACGTGAGGATCCAGTTGGCGCTGGCAGGGGCTTTCGCGATGAGCGTGACCATGGCCCAGCAGGATGGGAAGCTCATCGTGCTGCCGGGCTTGGACAGCACCCAGCTGATCACTGCGGTCCCACGGCCCGGTGAAGGGTATCTGCTTCTTACACGACAGGTCGGGACTTTGAATGCCGGAGCCACGCTGATCGCTACGGATCAGGCCGGTGAACCGGTCACCGCCCTGCATTCGCCGGAGACGATCGTGAACCTGATCACCTGCTCGGACGGCGGTTTCCTGGCCTATTCGGGTTCGCGTACGCTATTGAAGATGGACCACGACCTGAACGTGGAATGGGCCACCACCTTGCAAGCGCCACCGCTCACGTGGTCAGGTGGTGAACTGGCCGAGAGGAACGGTACCTACTACATGGCCGGGAACGTGAAATCGCAGCTCATCGACACCTTCCAGATCAACTATGGGACATACGCCGCCGCGCTCTTCGAGTTCGATGGAAGTGGTCACCTGACCGACCACGTGATCATCGCCGACACCACCCACACCTCCTTCCAGTACAACCTGTACCAGCCGAAGTTGGTAGCCGGTGATGTTGGCTCGGTCTACATGGCGCTGAACATGCTGCCCGATGCGATGGCCGGCACTTGCAACCGGCAACCGGCCGTGGTAAAGTTCAATGCCGACCTCGATGTTCAATGGAGTTCCCGCTACCTGCCGAGCACCTACAACGGACTGAACGGCATGTGCCTGCTCCCCACCGGCGACCTGCTGCTGTACGGCAACCACGGTTATGCGAACGGCTCGTGCAACAACTTCCGCAACTACATCGGGGTGATCGATACAGCTGGCACGGTGCTCTTCGTCAAGAGCTACCGGCACGTCGATCCATTATCGCATACGAGCGGTCGGCCCGTCGTGCTGGAGGATGGAGGCCTGCTGTTCCCCGCATCGCATTCCACCACCTTCCCGTACGTCAACACCCGGTTCTTCCATCGCGTGGACGCGCAGGGGAACACCGTCGCTTCAATGCTTTTCACCCAGCCCAGCGGTTTCAACTTCACCACCCAACTGGCTGCAGGCGACAGCGGACTGACGGGCGCATTCCGCATGAACGCGCCGGACACGTTGTTCTTCGCGGCCATCGACACCTCGCTCACCACGCAGTGTTATTCCCTGCCCGATGCCGTGATCGATTCCGCCATCGCGCTCACGCCCCTCGCGTTCACGCCGCATTACCTGGAGCACAACTTCGTCTTCGCCGACACGGTGTACACCTTCACGCCGGC
>CAZFAW010000257.1:0-4467 GCA_964517015.1 uncultured Chryseobacterium sp. | reverse complement strand
TTCAATTCCGTGAGCGCCGGCAGGTGGTGCATGGCGAATTCCAGCGAATGCGACATCTCCACCAGGGTGGTGGCGAACGAGCGTGCGTGCTTGGAGCGCGGCGCACAGGCCTTCACTTCCGCCGCCAGGTGCGCGCACAGGTCCTTGTACGGTTTGAACAACTTCAGTTCGTTATCGGCATCGACGTTCTTGTGCAGGAACGATTTCGAGCCTTCGCTGATCACCAGGTCGCGGAGGTCCGACGGGTCGAAGCGGCTGGCGCGTGCCGTGGCGGGCCAGAGCCCGCAGATCGCACGGATGTCGCCGCGCAGGCGTTCCAGCGGGTCCTTCAGGTTCCTCCCTTCCTCCTGGCAATAGGTGGCCAGCCAGAGCCAGTACATCTGGAAGTAGTACTGCAGGAGCCGCTGCTTGTTGGCGAAGTAGTGGTAGATGGTGACCTCCGTGGACCCCATGCGCTCGGCCAGTTTCTTGAAGGTGAAGCCTTCAAGGCCAAGCTCGTTCATGAGGGCCAGGCCCTCCTCCAGGATCCGCGCGCCCATGGGCGTGGAGAGCTCCCGGAGGGCGAGCCCGGGATCCGGTTCAATGAGGTACCTGGCCATGGGGGTGCGTTCAGCGGCCGAATATAGCCATGCCTTCAATTTCACCAGTATTACCTTGTTTTCTTTTAGTATTACTATATTCGCGCCCGAATGGACCCGCTCACCCCCTGGAAACGGCTCTCCCGGCTCGCGCGGCTGGACAAGCGCGAGATCGGGCACATCTACCTGTACGCCCTGGTGGGCGGTGCCATCGGGCTGAGCGTTCCCCTGGGCGTGCAGGCCATCATCAACCTGATCAGCGGCGGGCAGGTGGCCACGAGCTGGGGCGTGCTCATCGCGTTCGTGACGGTCGGCGTCGGGTTCACCGGCGCGCTGCAGGTGATGCAACTGGCCCTGGCCGAGAACATCCAGCAACGCCTTTTCGCCCGCAGCGCGTTCGAATTCGCCTACCGCATCCCGCGGATCAAGGCCGAGGCCGTCGGCGGCAAGTACCTGCCCGAGCTCGTGAACCGCTTCTTCGATACGATCACGATCCAGAAGGGCCTGAGCAAACTGTTGCTGGACATCCCGCTGGCCGTGCTGCAGATCGCCCTCTGCCTGATCCTGCTGGCCCTCTACCATCCCTTCTTCATCGCCTTCGGTGCGCTGTTGCTCGTGCTCCTGCTCCTCATCTTCCGACTGAGCGGACGCCGCGGGTTGGAGACCAGTCTGGCCGAGAGCGGTTACAAGTACGCCGTGGCGCACTGGCTCGAGGAGCTCGCCCGGAGCATGGGCACCTTCAAGCTGATCGGCGAAACCACGCTCCCCCTGTCGCGGACCGATGACCTCGTGGACGGTTACGTGACGGCGCGCAAGGCGCACTTCCGCGTGCTGCTGGGGCAGTATTCGGCCATGGTCGTCTTCAAGGTGATCGTCACGCTGAGCCTGCTGGCCCTCGGCGGCATGCTGGTGATGAAGGAGCAGATGAACCTCGGCCAGTTCGTGGCCGCGGAGATCGTGATCCTGCTGCTCATGGGCGCGGTGGAGAAGATCATCCTCCGGATCGAGACCGTGTACGACGTGCTCACGGCCCTGGAGAAGGTGGGCAGCGTAACGGACATGCCGCTCGAACGGGAGAAGGGGTTGCGCACGATCGACCGCGACCCGCAACGCGGACTGGAGGTCCAGGTGACCGGTCTCGGATTCCGTTCGCACTTCCACGGACGGCCGGTGCTGCACGGCGTGGACCTCCACCTGGCACCTGGAGAGAAGGTGTGCCTTTCCGGACCGAACGGATCCGGCAAGACCACGCTCCTGCGCATCCTCGGCGGCGCGCTCGCGCCGCACGAGGGAACGGTGCAATTCGACGGGCACCCCATGAACAGCCTCGACCTGGAGCTGCTGCGGTCCGTGATCGGCGACAGCCTGAACGACGAGGAGGTGTTCGCAGGAACGATCCAGGAGAACATCGCCGTGGGCCGCTCCTGGGTGAGCGACACCGCAGTGACCGAGGCGTGCCGTGCGACCGGGCTTTTCGAACAGCTCGCACAGTACCCCGAAGGCCTGCTCACCCGCCTGGACCCGCAGGGCACGCGCCTGCCGAAGAGCCTGGTGAAGCGCATCATCCAGGCCCGGTGCATCGCCGGATCGCCGCGTTTGATCCTCCTGGAGGACAGCCTGCAGAACTGGGATCCGCACGATCGTGAGCAACTGCTGGGCTGGATCAGCGCCCCGGAACGCCCGTGGACCCTGCTGGCCGTGAGCAACGATCCGTGGTTGCAACAACGCTGCACGCGCACCCTGCACCTCACCGAAGGCCGGCTTGTCACCGCTTGAACCATGCTCGACCTCAGCCCCGACAACCCCGTGCATGCGCTGGACCGTACCCGCTTCAGGTCCTTCCGCACCATCGGCGTGGCGCGCGCCAACGATCTTTTCGCCTGGTGGGTGCGGATCATCTGTGCGCTGTGCGTCATCGCGCTCTTCCTCCCGTGGACCCAGAACATCCGGGCCCGGGGTACGGTAACGAGCCTTTCGCCCGACCTGCGCCCGCAGACCGTGCACGCGATCATTCCCGGCCGCGTGGAGGAGTGGTACGTGCAGGAAGGCCAGCTCGTACGGAAGGGGGACACCATCCTGCGTCTCAGCGAGGTGGAACCGGAGTACTTCGATCCGCACCTGCTCCACCGCACGCAGGAGCAGATCACCGCCAAGGAACTCACCGCCAGGAGCTACGACGAGAAGGTTCAGGCGTTGGACGCGCAGATCGATGCGCTCTCCTCAGGGCTGCGCATCAAGCTCGAACAGGCGCGCAACAAGGTCCAGCAGGCGCGGTTCGCCCTGCAGAGCGACAGCATCCGCGTGGTGGCGGCCGAGGCGGAGATCGGAGTGGCCGCGGACCAGCTCGCACGCGGCGAGCAACAGTTCAAGGACGGCCTGATCAGCAAGGTGGAACTGGAGCGACGTCAGGTGGCCGGGCAACGCGCCAATGCCGCCCTGATCGATGCGCGCAACAAGCTCCTCGACGCGCGGAACGAACTGATGAACGCGCAGCTGGAGATCAACGCCGTACGCAACGACTACCGCGACAAGTTGAGCAAAGCCGAGAGCGAGAAGTACGCCAGCCTCAGCCAGCGCTACACCACCGAATCGGAAGTGAGCAAGATGCAGGTGGACCTGGCCAACTACACGGTGCGCGCCGGCAATTACCATGTTACCGCGCCCCAGGACGGGTACATCACGAAGGCGGTGGTGACCGGTGTGGGCGAAACGGTGAAGAAGGGCGACCCGCTCGTGAGCGTGATGCCGGCGCGTTCGGACATGGCCGTTGAACTGTACCTCAGGCCCATGGACATGCCATTGATCACCAAAGGGCAGAACGTGCGCTTCGTGTTCGATGGATGGCCCAGCGTGGTCTTCAGCGGTTGGCCGAACACCAGCTACGGGACCTTCGGTGGCGAAGTGGCGGCCATCGACAATTCCATCAGCCCCAACGGGAAGTACCGGATCCTCGTGGCGCCCGACACCACCGACAAGCCCTGGCCCCGGGCCCTGCGCGTGGGCGGCGGCGCCGTCGGTTTCGCGCTCATGGAGGACGTGCCGATCTGGTACGAGCTCTGGCGACGGATCAACGGGTTCCCACCGGACCTGTACACCGATGCCAGCGTGCCGGGTCCCAAAACCACCGCTTACCGATGAAAGCACGCCTGGCCGGTGCACTGTTCCTGCTGTGCGGGGCCTTACCCGCGCAGGTCCCGCCCGTGCTCACGCGCGATGCCCTCGTGCGCATCGTACTGGAGAACCACCCCCTCGCACGCCAGGCCGACCTTCGCCCCGGTTCGGGCGAAGCCACCGTGCGCAGCGCGCGTGGCGGGTTCGATCCCGTTGCGCGCGTGCAATACGAAAGCAAGCGCTTCGACGAGAAGGCGTACTTCGATCTCTTCGACGCCGGACTGAAAGTGCCCACATGGTACGGGGTGGAGGTGTTGGCGGGTGTGCAGGAGAACAGCGGCGAATTCCTCGACCCCCAGGCCACCACACCCGATGAGGGGCTCCTGAAGGCGGGCGTTCGCGTGCCGCTCGGCCAGGGCTTGTTCATCGATCAGCGGCGTGCAGCGCTCCGGAAGTCGCAGGCGTACCTGCGAGGCACCGAGGCGGAGCGGGAACAGATGCTCAACGATGTGCTGCTGCAAGCGCTCCATGATCACACGGACTGGGTGGCCGCGTACCGCATTTTGGGGATCGCCCGCGAAGCGGTGCGCCTGGCGACCGTGCGTGCGGAAGCGGTTCGGGGCAGTTGGCGCGGCGGTGATCGGCCCGCCATCGACACGGTGGAGGCCTTGCTCCAGGTGCAGGACCGCCTGCTGCGCCTGCAGCAGGCAGAGCTCGGCCTACGCAATGCCGCACTTCGATTGAGCAACCACCTCTGGGATGCGGCGCAGCGTCCGCT
>CAZFAW010000256.1:0-4472 GCA_964517015.1 uncultured Chryseobacterium sp. | reverse complement strand
GTAGGTACGAGCGCCACACGGACACGAAGGCCCGGGGCGAACCTCCGGGCCTTCGTGGTGCAGGTCGTGCTCGTTCACTCCGGCACCCACTCGTAGCAGCCCAGGTCGAAGCCGCCGTCGGCACCGCGCAGGTTGCCGTCCAGATCGAAGGTGCCGTCGCCGGTGGCAACGCCTCTGTCGCGCGCGAAGCCGGTTTCCGTCAGGTGATAGTCGGCCTCGGCGGTGTTCGCGAACCCGGGTGCCTGGTTGCGGAAAATGCCGCCCGGGTCGGGGAAATGTTCGGCCGTGCTCGTGCTTTGGTCCGTGCGGAAGAGCCAGTGATCGAAGATGAAATCCGTTGTGGCGCCGGCATCGAGCTCGAGGAGGAACTCGTTGGTGTTGGCGCCGTAGATGATCCCGTTCGTGAACGTGCTGGGCTCGATCGCGGCCGTGCGCACCGTGCCGTTCACGTCGGTGAACCGGTTGGTGAGGATGAAGGCCGGTGTGTTGCGCACATCCCAGGCCCAGTAGTTGGCCGCCGTGGTATGGTTGAAGGCGTACTGGCCGCCGCCGGTCAGCGCGATGCAGTACTGGCCGCAATCGGCCACGAGCAGGTTGGTGCTTTCGATGCGGTAATTCCGGCTCAGGATGCCCGCTGCCGAGGCGTTCTCGATGCGCACATTGTCGAGCACCAATTTGTTCGCCGAGGTGGGCAGGTCCGGGAGCCATGGCACCGGTTCGCATTGGATGCCGATCAAGCTGTTGCGGATCACCACGTTGGTGAACACGTTGTCCAGGCCCGCATCGCCCTCGTTGATCCAGATCCGGTCCCACTGGCCCGGCAGGTCCTGGTACAGGGCCTCCAGGCGGTCGCCCTGGAAGGTGATCCGTTCCTCCACGGTGCCTTGCGCGTTGATGCGGCCGTTCCGGTACACCCACAACCCGCTGCTGCCGTGGAAATAGACCCGCACGCCCGGTTGGATGGTGAGCGAACTGCAGGAGTCCACCACACCGTAGCCGTAGATCACGTACGGTTTGTCGTTCGGCCAGGTGATGTCTTCGCAGATCTGGTTGCCCAGGTCGTCGAAACCGCCTGCGATGTAGCTGAAGGCCGGCAGGCCCGCCACGCTCTGGTCGGGGCGGTAGTGGTGGGCGTCCTGTCCCCAGACCACCAGCGCCACGGCCTGTTCCGCGCCGTTCGTGTGGAAGCGAACGTGGTCCTCGACCACGAAGGGGGTGTTCACCCCACCGGCACCGGGAAGCACTTCCACGAACACGAAGAAGCTGTCGCCCCCGAGGATCTCCACGTCGCTGAAGGCGGTTCCGGAGGCGCCATCGACATTGATGCGGAAGGGGGAGGCCGTGCCGCCTTCCAGGCTCACATCGACCGTTACGGCGTTGGCGTTGGGATTACGGGCCGTGAACCGCTTGGTCACGGAGGTGGAAAGTTCCGTGAACACGGTATCGAACAGCACGGTGTCTTCGCTGAAGGTCAGCTGCACCGGCTCGTCGGTGAACTGCTCGTCCTTCCGGCAGGAAGAAAAGAAGCCCACGGCCACCAGCAGGGGCACGACCAGCCAGGCGCCCGGGCGCAGGCCAAGGGAAGGGGACGGGATCGTGTTCAAGGCCGGCAAAGATGGCAACCGTGTTCATGAACCCTTCCCGGGGGCGATCATTGCGCGCCGGAACGCTGGATCGGCAGTGGCCGGCGGAAGGCCCGTGCCACGATGCTTGTCATTCCCGTGGGAGCACGTACATTCGCAGCCCATTTTCAGCCATGAAGCCAGGCATCCATCCCGAGAACTACCGTTTGGTGGTGTTCAAGGACATGTCCAACGAGTACATGTTCCTGGGCAAGAGCACCACGGCCACCAAGGACACCGTCAAGTGGGAGGACGGCAACGAGTACCCCTTGGTGAAGATCGACATCAGCCACACCAGCCACCCCTTCTACACCGGCAAGATGATGCTGGTGGACACGGCCGGCCGCGTGGACAAGTTCAAGAAGCGCTACGCGCGCCACGGCAAGTAAGCCACGGCGATCCTGCATCGAAGCCCTTCCACCCGTGGTGGAGGGGCTTCTTCGTTGGGTTCAGGCGCTGGCCTTGCGCTCCTCTTCGAGCAACTGCTCCTCGTACAGGTTGGCATAGAGCCCGCGCCTGGCCAGCAGATCGGCGTGGCGACCTTCCTCGGCCACGCGGCCGTGGTCCAGTACGAGGATGTGATCGGCCTGCTGCACGGCGCTGATCCGGTGGCTGATGATCACCGTGGTGCGGCCCTTCATCTCTTCCCGCAGCCCGCGCAGGATCGCCTCTTCCGTGGCGGTGTCCACCGCGCTGAGGGGATCGTCCAGGATCAGGATCCGCGGATCGGTGGCGATGGCCCGGGCGATGCTCACGCGCTGCTTCTGGCCGCCGCTCAGGGTGATGCCGCGTTCGCCCAGCAGCGTGTCGTAGCCCTTGGGGAAGCCCATCACGTTCTCGTGCACCTGGGCGGTCCGGGCGGCGCGCACCACGACCTCGTCCACCGGGCGGCCTCCGGGTGCGGGGTCCAGGCTGAAGGCGATGTTGTTGCGGATCGTGTCGCTGAAGAGGAACACGTCCTGCGGCACGTGCCCGATGCTCGTGCGCAGCACCGGGAGTGCGACGCGCTCGATCGGAACGCCATCGATCAGTACGCGGCCGCTGGTGGCGTCGTATTGCCGGGTGATCAGTTCCACGATGGTGGTCTTGCCGCTTCCGGTATGCCCCACGATGGCCAGCGTGCCCCCGGCGGGAACCTGGAAGGAGACATCATCCAGTGCGCGGATGCCCGTATCGGGGTAGGTGAAGCCGACGTGCTCGAAGGTGATGGCGCCGGTCACGGCCGGCAGGTCGTCGTGCGTGCTGGCGATCGCCGGCGCGGTGTCCATGAATTCGTTGATGCGCTGCATGCTGGCCGCCGCTTGTTGCACCAGCGAAGTGACCCAGCCCACGGAGGCGAAGGGCCAGGTGAGCATGTTCACGTAGATCACGAACTCCGCGATGTTGCCCACGCTCACGGTGGGGTCGCCGTTCACCAGCTTCAGGCCGCCGATGCACATGGTGAGTACGGTACTGAGCCCGATCAACAACATGATCACCGGCATCCACAGGGCTTCGACCCGTGCCTGGCGCAGGCTCAACCGGCGGTAGGTGCCGGCCGCATCGGCGAACCGATCGATCGCCATGCGCTCCTTGGCATAGGCCTTCAGGACGCGGATCCCGGAGAAGCTTTCCTGCGCCAGGGTGCTCAACCGGCTCTGCTGTTTCTGCACCGCGAGGCTGCGCTTGTTCATCACGTCGCTCACGTTGTAGATCAGGATGCTGAGAACCGGCAGCGGGGTCAGCGTCCACAGGGCCAGTTCCGGGTTCACGCGCACCATGAACACGATGCAGAGCACGAAGAGCACCACCAGGTTGATCGTGTACATGATGGCCGGGCCGAGGTACATGCGCACCTGGCTCACGTCCTCGCTGATCCGGTTCATCAGGTCGCCGGTGCTGTTGCGCTTGTAGAACGCGCGGTCCAACTGCTGGTAGTGCTGGAACACGGTGTTCTTCAAGTCGTATTCGATCAGCCGGCTCACCACGATGATCGTTTGGCGCATGAAGAAGGTGAAGAGGCCCTTCAAGAGGGCGAACACCAGGTACAGCACCGCGAGCAGTCCAGCGAACCATGCCACCGTGCGCGCAAGGGCTTCCTTGGTGGCAAGGTCGTGCAGGCGGGTGTCCAGGTCGATCCCGGTCCAGCCGATCCAAAGGCGCAGCGTGGAGGGTTCCGCCAGTGCGCGTTCAGCCGGGGGCCGTTCCATCTGGCGGTAGGCCTCGCCCATCATGTCGATCGCTTCGCGCACCACTTGCGGGCTGTACACGGCGAAGAGGTTGCTGAGGGCGATGAAGAGCACGCCCAGGATCATGCGCCAGCGGTACTTCCAGAAGTAGCGGTGCAGTTTGGAGAGCGCGCGCATGGAGGGTGGGGGAACGCCTACTTTTGCCCGCGCCTCACGGATACCCCGCTGCCACAGGCGGCGCCAAAGGTAGAGGGGACCCGGCGCGGCGTTCTTGAAATGGTGCAAGACATGGGACCGTTGCCGATCCAGCCCCCGATCGTCGTTCCTTCGCGCCCGTTCCACAACGCGCGCCCGCACCCACCGCTCACCGTTCGACACCACACGACCGCATGACCCTCGCGACACAACCGGTCACCGCCCCCGAAGGCGTGCTCGCACGCATGGAGGAGCACGACCACGAACAGGTCCTGTTCTGCCACGACCGCGCCACCGGTCTCCGCTCGATCATCGCGGTGCACGACACCACGCTGGGCCCCTCCCTGGGCGGCACGCGCATGTGGCCCTACACCAGCGAACAGGACGCGTTGCGCGATGTGTTGCGATTGAGCCGCGGCATGACCTACAAGAGCGCGCTGGCCGGGTTGGACCTGGGCGGCGGCAAGGCCGTGATCATCGGCGATGC
>CAZFAW010000255.1:0-4492 GCA_964517015.1 uncultured Chryseobacterium sp. | reverse complement strand
CCGTCGCCCAGGCCGTCGCCGCCGTTGTGCGAAGTGTCGTAGGCCCCGATGGTGGTGGGGTAGCCCTGTCCGAAGGCGCTGCTGCCGCTGAAGAGGAAGCCGTCGTTGTCGAAGGTGGCCGTGTAACCGAAGTTGTCGGACGTACTGCCGCTGTAAGTGGAAAAGGAGAGCGTGGGGTCGATGGTCGTGCGCACGTTCTTCGGCAGGCCGGGTATCCGGATCGAGACCTTTCCTTGCTCGATGACATAGTGGCCTTCGATCTCCATCACGGACACGCCGCCGCTGAAGGGTACTGGAAAGGTGATGGCGGGGATCGTTTCCAGCAGATCGCCGAGAGCGGTCTTCACCACGAGGTCCTTCCCTCGCAGTTCCAATGCGTCGGCACCTTCGTAGGTGAAGGCGATCACCGACGGATCCACACCGGGTTCCAGCACCAGATCGTATTTCACCTGCTGCCCCTGTCCGTGGATCACCAGGTCCACCCCGGGATAGAGGTCCTTCATGGTGATCCGCGACCAGGCATGGCAACTTGCGGCCCATTGTGAGCGATCGGCACCGATGAAGTAGTTGAAGTAGTCGTTGCTGGGTCCCTCCTTTTCCATCCGCGCCGGCCCATGGGTACCGATGAACCGAAGCCGCACGGCATGGTGGCGGATCACGGGGCTGGCATCGGGATCGGCATGGCCCGCGTGGGCGGCGTTGAGCCGGGCCACCGCCTGCGCGTCGTAGCGGTCCAGCAGGATCGCGTCGTTCTCCACCCAGATCGTGGCGCCGGGCGCCTCGGCCTTGAACCGCACCGGGGCCGGCCACTGGCCTTTGTTCTCGATGTAACGGAGGTTGGTCTGGGCGCACAATGCGGCGCCGCAGAGCAGACCGAAGGACAGGCTGGCGTTCCGCATCACCACCAAGACGCACGAATGTAGCGCGGCGATGGCTGGCGCAGGGAAGGGTCAGACCTCGATGCCGATGAACAGGACGTCGTCCACCTGCTCGTACCCCTGCATCCATTCCAGGAACCGGGTGCGGAAGTGGTTCCGTTGTTCGTCCATGGGCAGGTGGGCGATGCCGTGCAGCAGGTCGATCAGGCCGCTCACCTTCAGTTTGCGGCCGGCGGGCCCGCCGAACTGGTCGGGGATCCCATCGCTATAGAGGTAGAAGCGGTCTCCGGGCCGCAGATCGTGCTCCGACCGCCCGAAGCTGTTCGGTCGGTCGGTGCGTTGCACTCCGCCGATGCTCCATCGCTCACCCTTCACCCGCACCAGTTCGCCGTTGCGGAACACCAGCAGGTCGTGCATGGCGCATGCGGCGCGCAGTTTCCGGGTGTGCAGGTCGATCTCGCACACGCTGATGTCCATGCCGTCGTTGCTGCGGCCTTCCGCGCCTTCGTAGTGCAGCACGTTGCGCAGTTCGCTGTCCAGCCGTTGCAGCACGGCGTCCGGCGTGTTCACCTCCTTGTTGGCGCTGATATCGCGCAGCAGCATGGACCCGATCATGCTCATGAAGGCACCGGGCACCCCGTGCCCGGTGCAATCGGCGCAGGCCAGCAGGAACTTGTCCTCGAACCGCTTGAACCAATAGAAGTCACCGCTCACGATATCGCGCGGTTGGTGGAAGATGAACGAGCGGGGGAAGTGCGCGTGCAACTGGTGCTCGGCGGGAAGGGCGGCCTGCTGGATGCGACGCGCGTAAGTGATGCTATCGGTGATGTCCTTGTTCTTGCGTTCGATCTCCTCGGTGCGTGCGTGCACTTCGCGCGTGCGTTCCTCCAGCGTGCGTTCAAGGTATTGTTGTATGCGTTTCTGGTTCCGCAACCGCGTGCGTACGGCCACCAGCACGCCAAGGGCGACCAGGATCGCTGCGGAGATCAGGAACCAGGCGCGCTGCCAGATCGGTGCGAGCACGCGCAGTTCCAGGCTGCGCACCGTACCGGTGCAACGTCCGTGGTTGCATGCCTGCACCAGCATGTGGTAGGAGCCCGGTTCCAGCCGGCGGTACTGCACCTCGGCCGCGCTGGCGGTGTTCCAGTCCACATCGTGGCCTTCGAGCTTGTAGCGATAGGTGATCGAAGCGGGATCCTTCAGGCTCACGCCCGCGAACACGAACTCCAGGCGGTATCGATCGGGATCGAGCACCATCGCCTGCGTGGGATCGAGCGGTCGGTCGTTCGCCCGGATGGCCACGATGCCCACGGTGGGCGGCGCGAGCGAGGGCTCTTCCATGCGCGGGTCGTAGCGCACGGCACCTTCCGCCGAGGCGATCCAGATCGCACCATCGGCGCCGACCGCCAGCGCGTTCACCTTGCGCTCCGGTGGCAGGCCCAGGGTCCGGTCCAGCACGCGCACAGCGCCCGTGGACACATCGATCCGGCTCACACCGCCGCGGTGCGCCACCCAGACGAAGCCGGCACGATCGCCGGCGATGGCCTCCACGAAATCGGAGGCGAGCCCCACGGCCTTGCCCATGTGCTCGATCGTGCCAACCATGTCGCGCAGCACGCCGCCGCCTTCGGTGGCCAGCCAGATGGCGCCCTTCGCATCCTGCGTGATGCCTGTGATGTGGTGCGTGTCCTTGAGCGTGGAGCGCCGCAATTGGTCTTCCACCTGTACGGCGCTTCCGCCGTTGTTGCATCCCATCCACACCCGCCCGCTGCGATCGGTGAACACGGTGTTCACGGAATTGTGCGGCAGGCCGGTCACCGTGGTGAGGTGCCGCCCGCCCTCGCCCGTTACGTAGACCCCGTTCCCGGTGGCCACCCACAACTGTCCGTTCAGCACGCTCAACCCGTGCACGTGGCGGCTCAGGTGATCGGTGCCGAGGACCTCTGGTGCGAAACGGCCGTCCGTTCCTTGAACGAAGAGGCCGGAACGTTCCGTTCCCGCCCAAGCTCGATCGTCGGGACCGCTGGCGATCGCCGTGATGCCGTCGTTGGGAAGGCCGATGCGTGCATCGAGCGTGTCGGTGATCGCGCCGGTGCTGCCGGACACCACCAGGACGGTGCCCGCGGCGGTGCCCAGCCACACATCGTTCCGCACGAGACCGATCGAGCGCACGTCCGCCGGCCCGCCCTCATTCGCGGCGTACCAGGTCACGGCGCGGTCCAGCCTGCGGGCCACGCCCATGCTGAACCGCGACAACCACAAACCGTTCTCGCGGTCCACGAACGCGGTGCTCACCGTGTTCGATCCCAGGCCGTTGCCCTCGTGGTAGCGCGTAACACTGCGAACCGACCCGTCTTTGGTGAAGGCAAGCTCGTAGGCGCCCTGCCCGAAGGTGGCCACGATCAGGTCACCGGTACGGTCCAGGGTCAGGCCTTTCACCACCGAACTACCGAGCTCCTCGGGAAGCACGGCCGTTGCGCTCGACGGACCGGAGCGTGTCCAGTGGAAGGCCAGTACGCCTTCGCCATCGAGGCCGGCGAACACGCGATCGCCCTCGGTGGCCAGGGCCAGCACCGGGGCATAGGTGATCCCCGTGGTACCCGGCAGTGGTGTGAGCGTGCTGTCGTTCACCACGGTGTAGGCGCGCACGCCATCGCCGCGACCCGCGATCAATGCGCCGTCGCTCGTTCGGATCAAGGCGTACCACAAGGCCGGTCCATCGGAGCATTTCGCGGTAAGCACCCTGCCCGATGCGGTGATGTGCACCGGCCCCTCGTTCAATGCCAGGACCCACAGGCCCCCTTCGCTGTCGGGAACAAGGGCCTTGATGGTGCTGCCGCTACGACCGTGAAGGTCGACCGCCCGGAACCGCGAGCCGTCCCACCGGCTCACGCCGCCTTCGTTGTGGCCGGCCCACACAGCGCCGTCCGGCGCGGCCAGCAAGGCCGACACGGGATCCTCGGCCAGGCCATCGGCTTTGGTGAACATGACCGCCGAAGTGCCATCGAAGCGTGCCACACCCTCGCCGGTGCCGATCCACAGATAGCCGCTTGCGTCCTGCACAAGCGCATGCACGAAGGGATTGGCCAGGCCATCGTCCGGACCCAGCGCACGGAACGGATAGGTCTGTGCCCAGGAGGGAAAGGCGATGCCCAGGAGCCACCCGGCCGTGCCGATCGTTCGGGCGGCGCGGGTCATTGCTTCCGGGCTACGATGCTGGGTTTGAACTGCGGGATGCCGCCGATGGGCACGGTGAAGAACGGCAGCAGTTCGCCGTACTGGTTGCGCACCAGGAACACCACGTTGTTGTTCTTCACGGCCACGTCCTGGCGCTTGATGAAGCGGATGTCGAGCGAGGTGTTGTGCTCTTCGGTGGTGATCCTGTGTTCGCTGTGCACCCAGGCGTTCTGCCCGCTGGCCAGGACGAGATCGCCTTTTTTGGCCACGCTCACGATGCGCACGAAGCCATCGCCGTCCCAATCGAAGTTGCTCTGTTTCACGCTCACCACCTTGTCGTCGATGTAGGGGTAGATGTGCGACACCTCGTTGGGATCGTCGTGCATGCGGAAGGTGTATTCGAAGGTGAACGCGTTGCCGCCTTCGATGGCCTCGTT
>CAZFAW010000254.1:0-4521 GCA_964517015.1 uncultured Chryseobacterium sp. | reverse complement strand
CAACTCGCCCGGTGGCGGGCTGGAGAACATGATGGCCTGGGTGGACGAGAACGGCCGCCTGACCAACGTGCCGCAGCCGCTGGTGCGCGAGGCGAAGCCCGAGGAAGGGCCCGCACCCGAGGCGCCGCAGGGCGAGGCCTGAAATGCACGAAGCCCGACGGCATGCCGTCGGGCTTCGCGTGAAGGGCCGTTGGGATCAGGCCTTGGTCACGTTCACTGCGTTGAGGCCCTTGGGGGTCTCTTCCACCTCGTAGTTCACCTTGTCGCCTTCGTACAAAGGCTGCTTGGTGGCTGTTTTGTGCACGAAAAGGTCGCGCCCACCGCCATCGGGGGTGATGAAACCGAACCCTTTCTCCGTGTTGAAGAACTTCACTGTACCACTCGACATGTACTGCTTGTTTATGCGCCCCGCTCGTGGCGGGGCTTGGTTCGTTCCGCGGCAAAAGCACCGGGAACTCGTTGGTGCAAAGGACGGCCATTGGCGGCCCGCGCCGACGATCGGCGGGAAATAAACCCGGTGAAGGCGGTGCAGGGAGGCTGTCGGCGCGAACGCGACACCGTATGCGGGGTTGTCTTGCCCCGGTCCGGGAAAAGTTTTGCACAAGTCATTGTGAGGTATGATCGATCCCTCTAATATGGTCGCCCATTCGCAAGGTGCCTTGGACTCTCACAGGCGCCTGCGGTTGGAAGAACCGAGCCCTTAAGTGCTTCCTTCCTTGTCCACACACAACGCGGCACACCGCGTTCCACAGGCGCTCCCACCCCATTCCGGGCGATCCGCCGTGACCTTCACCGGCCATGGCGTCACCTTTTGCTCCTAACGTTTTCCGAAAACCAAAACCCTCAGTCCATGTCGTGTAGAAACACTCGAACGAGCGCGCAGCGGTGGCTGTCGTGGCTCAAGGCCGGGTTCCTCGGCGCCGCGTTGGCGGTGGTGGGGATCAGCCAGGCGCAGGTTTCCTTGAACTTGAACCCGACCTACGGGTACACGTTCGCCTTCAACGGTGCCGGCACGTACACGCCCCTCTCCGGCGCCACGGTGTTCCAATCCGGTGCCACGTTGAACACGGATGCGAACTCCGCAGCGATCACGCTGCCCTTCGTGTTCACCTTCAACGGGATCAAGGAGAACACCATCTACATCAACAACAACGGGTACATCACCTTCGCTGCACCGCAAACCACGCTCACCGTCTACACGCCGATCTCGTCGACCACGACCTCGGGCTACGACGGCGTGGTGGCCGGTCTGGCGAACAACCTGGTGGCGGCTGCCACCGGATCGCCCGAGATCAGCTACGGCACCAACGGTGCCGGCGATTTCGTGATCCAGTACCAGGACATGGCCATGAGCACGTTCACCTCCACCCGGGCCACCTTCCAGATCCAACTGGCGGTGGACGGCAAGACGGTGCGCGTGGTCTACGGACCCAACAACACGGGCCAAGCCAGCGTGGGCGGCTCGCAGGTGGGTCTGCGTGGCACGTGCGATGAGGATTGGAACAACCGCACGCTGACCTCCGGCGGCAACTGGAACACTGCTGGTGGTGCGGCCGGTACGTCGAATACGAGCTCCATGACGTGGACGGCAGCGTCCACTATGCCGGTCTCCGGCGTGACCTTTACCTGGACGCCTACTTCGTATGTTCCCACGTACAACGCCACGCCCTTCGTGTGCGAAGAGTTCACCACGTGGGTGAACGGCTCCGGCCCTCTGAACGTGCCTTCGGCCAACTGGGCCACGAACGGGTACGGAAACGCCTCCTGGCAGATCGATAACACCACGGCCAGCACCACGGGCAGTGGATGGACGGGAGTTTCGGGTGCGTATTCGCCGGTGGATTACGCAAGTGCAGTCGGGGGTCACTCGGCCCGCTTCCACGCTCAATTGTCCAACTCACCGCAAGTCGGCTACCTTGATTACTATGTGAACCTGAGTTCCGCTACCGGGCCGGTGTCGCTGGATTTCCAGCACATCAACACCTCCGGGACCGACATCCTTCAGGTATTCCTTTCCACCAACGGGGGGGCCACGTTCTCGCAAGTGGGCAGCAATATGGGCGTGGCCGCCGTGTGGACCGCACGCAGCATCAGCCTGGGCGCGGTGACTTCGGCCACCACGATCATCCGGTTCAAAGCCACCTCCGACTTCGGTTCCACCGACATCGGTATCGACCACATGTGCCTCTCGGTGCCGGCGTGCCCGGCCCCGACCACGGTTACCGTGACCCAGACCGGTCCCACCACCGCCAGTGTGAGTTGGTCGGGTGCCGCCACCGCCGTGGTGGAATGGGGCACTTCGGGTTGCGTTGCGGGAACAGGACCTGCAGCAGGAGCCTGCGGTAACGTGGTTTCCGGTAGCTCGCCCCAGACCATTACCGGTTTGGTGGCGAACACCACCTACTCGGTGTACGTGCGCCAGGACTGCACAGGATCGAGCAACGGCTATAGCACGAACGCTTCGACCTCTTATTTCAATACCCCCACCTGCCCCAGCGGCCTGGGCGCCAACTCGGTGACCGTGGGCAGCCTGCCCTATGCCACCACCGGCCAGACCACCTGCGGTTCGGGCAACAACGTGACCTCCACCAACGTGGTGAGCGCATGTGGAAGCGCCAACTACTACCTCGCTGAGGACCGGACCTACATCTTCACCCCCACCACCAGCGGTGTGCACACGATCCTGCTCACCACTGCGACCGACGACGATGCGGGCCTGATGCTGTACCAGGGCTGCCCCTTCACGGCTGGCAGCAGTTGCGTGGCCAATGCACAGAACACCACGGGCCTCACCCGTACGCTCACACCCTCGCTGAGCTCCGGTGTTACGTACTATCTGGTGGTTGACAACTGGACGTCTCCGGCTTGCATCGGAACGTACAGCCTGAACATCGACCCGCCGCAAGCCTGCCCCACGCCGGTAAGCGTGAGCGCCGGCAGCGTGACCTACAACAGTGCGTCCATTACCTGGACCTGCACGGGTTGCACGGGCACCTTCGATCTGGATTACGGCGCCAACCCGCACACGGCGGGCACGGGCACGATCATTACCGGCGTAAGCTCGCCGTACACCCTGAGCCCGCCGCTGAGCCCCAGCACCGGGTACCAGGTGTTCGTGCGCCAGGATTGCACCGGTGGTGGCAACGGCATCGGCGCATGGAGCGCAGGCGCCACCTTCACCACGCTGGCTCCGCCTCCCACCTGTCCGGGTGGTTTGGGCGCCAACTCGGTTACCATTGGCAGCCTGCCGTATTCCACCACCGCCCAGACCACCTGCGGCTCGGGCAACAATGTGACCTCAAGCAACGTGGTGAGCGTGTGCGGAAGCACCAGCTACTACACGGGCGAAGACCGGACCTACATCTTCACCCCCGCCACCAGTGGTGTGCACAACATCCTGCTCACCACCGGTACGGACGATGATGCAGGCATTACGCTCTATCAGGGCTGTCCCTTCACGGCTGGCAGCACCTGTGTGGGCAATGCGCAGAGCACCTCGGGCCTCACCCGTACGCTCACACCCACGCTGAGTTCCGGTGTTACCTACTATCTGGTGGTGGACAACTTCACCGCCCCGCCCTGCATCGGCAGCTACAGCCTGAACATCGACCCGCCGGTGGCCTGCCCCACGCCCACGGCCGTTTCGGCCGGCACGATCACCTCGACCAGCGCGTCGATCAGCTGGACCTGCACCGGCTGCACCGGCACCTACGAACTGGATTACGGTGCCAACCCGCATACGGCCGGCACCGGTACGATCATTACCGGCGTAAGCTCGCCGTACACCCTGAGCCCGCCGCTGAGCCCCAGCACCGGGTACCAGGTGTTCGTGCGCCAGGATTGCTCCGGCGGTGGCAACGGCTCCAGTGCTTGGAGCACGGGCGCCACCTTCACCACGCTGGCCCCGCCACCCGCCAACGACGATTGCGCGGGTGCCATTACGATCCCGACCGCCGGTCCCTTCCCGTACACCACTGCGGTGGTGAGCAACACGGGTGCAACCGACGGCACGGATCCCGTATCCTCCTGCCAGTCCAACTCGCACCGCGGGGTTTGGTACGTCTTCACCCCCGCACAGACCGGCTCCTACACGTTCTCCTCCTGCCAAAGCGATGCGGCCGGTAGCACGGTGAGCGATAACGTGCTGGCGATCTACACCGGCACCTGCGGCGGTACCTACACGGAAGTGGGTTGCGACGACGACGGGTGCACCACCTTGAACCTCCAGGCCATTGTGACCGCCACCCTGACCTGCGGCACGACCTATTACATCGTGGCCTCCGGGTACAACACCAGCACGGGTGATGTGCAGATCAAGGTAACGGCTCCCGCACCCTGCGACGATGCCGATGCCTGCACCACCGATTCCTACGATTGCGTGAACGGCGTTTGCGTGTTCACCCCGATCCCCACGGACGATGGTGACCCCTGCACCGTCGACGCCTGCAGCGCCGGCGTGGTGACCCACACCCCGATCGTGTGCGACGACAGCGACCCCTGCACCACCGATGCCTGCGTGGG
>CAZFAW010000253.1:0-4543 GCA_964517015.1 uncultured Chryseobacterium sp. | reverse complement strand
ATGGGTGCGGCGCCGCTACGGCCGCTCACCAGCCCCTCCCAATACTCCTTGAGGGTGTTGCCGATCGGTGTGAGCGCGCCCAGACCGGTGACGACAACGCGTCTGAGCTCCATGCGCGGTGGCGCGGATTACTTGGCGTTCTTCTCGACGTAATCGATGGCCTGGCCGACGGTTTGGATCTTCTCGGCCTGGTCGTCCGGAATGGCGATGTTGAATTCCTTTTCGAACTCCATGATGAGTTCGACGGTATCGAGGCTGTCAGCTCCGAGGTCGTTCGTGAAGCTCGCTTCCGTGGTCACTTCGCCCTGGTCTACCCCGAGCTTGTCCACGATGATCGCGATGACCCTGGATTTGATGTCCGACATGTCCGTTCGTTTTAGTGAGGCTGCAAAGGAAAGACTTTTCCGATCCGACCCGAGCCTGTTCCCGGCGGCACCCGTACCGGAGGGTCGGGCACCTTGGGGGCGAGGACTTTACCCACCTTCGCCCCATGGTCCGCATTGCGGTCCTGGCCTCCGGGTCGGGTACCAACGCGCAGCGCCTCGTGGAGCACTTCCGGGGCCACCCCCTGGCCGAAGTGGCCCTGGTGGGGTGCGATCGACCGGCGGCGGGCGTGGTCCAGCGGGCCTGGGATCTGGGCGTTCCGTGCCACTTGTTCAATGGGGAGGGATTGCGTTCGGGCGAGGTACAACGCGACCTGAGCGGACTGCGCATCGACCTGATCGTGCTGGCCGGCTTCCTGCGGCTTGTTCCCCCGGGAATGGTACGCGCCTGGCCGGATCGCATCGTGAACATCCACCCGGCCTTGCTGCCGCGCCACGGCGGAAAGGGCATGTTCGGCGAGCACGTGCACAAGGCCGTGCTCGCGGCCGGGGAAACCGAGAGCGGCATCACCATCCATCTGGTGAACGAGCGGTACGACGAAGGTCGCCACCTCTTGCAGGCGCGCTGTGCCGTTTTCGCCAGCGACACGCCCGCCACGCTGGCGCAACGCGTACATGCACTGGAGCATGAGCACTACCCGCGCACGGTGGAAGGCCTGGTGCGGTCGATCCAGTGATCGGTGCGCCGCGCCGGTTCGCACCTTCGCACCATGGACCCCAAACAGATCGGCAAGGCGTTCCTGATCCTTTTCGCCGTGATCGACGTCATAGGCGGCATTCCCCTTATCCTTCAGGTGCGCCAGAAGGCGGGCAAGATCTACCCGTTGCGCGCCGTGCTGGTGAGCCTGGGCATCATGGTGGTGTTCCTTTATCTCGGGGAGACGATCCTCGGTGTGGTGGGCGTGGACGTGAACTCATTCGCCGTGGCCGGTGCGCTCGTGCTGTTCTTCATTGCGCTCGAGATGATACTCGGCATCCGGTTGTTCAAGGAGGACACTTCCGCTCCGGGGCTGCCCAGCGATGACCCCAAGGTGTACAGCGTGGTCCCCCTGGCGTTCCCCGTGATCGCCGGGGCGGGTACCATCACCACGATCCTATCGTTGCGCGCGGAATTCGCCTCCATCAACATCCTCGTCGCCATCCTGCTCAACATGGTGCCGGTCCTGCTTGTGCTGTTGCTCACCGGGCGGATCGAACGCATGCTCGGTCGCGTGGGCCTGATCGTGCTGCGCAAGGCGTTCGGGATCATCCTTTTGGCCATCGCCATCAAGCTGTTCGCCGGCAATATCACGTACCTCTTCCCCGCCGTAGCGAAATGAGGGTGATGGCCTACACCGACGGCGCTGCGAGCGGGAACCCCGGCCCTGGTGGCTATGGCGTGGTGCTCGAAGCAGGCCGGCACCGGAAGGAACTCTGGGGCGGGTTCCGGCGCACCACCAACAACCGCATGGAGCTGCTTGCGGTGATCGTGGCACTGGAAGAGCTGAAACGGCCCGGTACCGAGGTCGCCATCGTTTGCGATAGCAAGTACGTGGTGGACAGCGTGGAGAAGGGATGGGTGTTCGATTGGGAAAAGAAGGGCTTCGCCAAGAAGAAGAACCCCGACCTCTGGCAACGGTTCCTTGTAGCGTACCGAAGGCACCGGGTGTCCTTCCAATGGATCAGGGGCCACGCAGGCCACCCGCAGAACGAATTGTGCGACGAACTGGCCGTGGCGGCCCGGTCGCAACCGGAGCTTGAGGTGGATGAGGTCTATGAACGCACGGGTGAGGGCGACGGCCTATTTTCGGCGCCGTCTTCGCGCAATTGATCGCGACCGCAACCACCCCATGGCCAAGCTCTACGCCACCGTGAACGGCACCGGCGCGATCGAACTTGAGCGCGCCACGCCCTCTGCGCCTTGGACCCTGGCCGGTACCCCCTCGGCGGACCTGGTGCGCACGGGGACGGGACAATACAGTGTCGTGCTCAATGGCCGCAGCCATCGGGTGCTGGTTTTGAAGGAGGACCGCGAGAACAACCTTCTGCGCGTACGGGTGGGTTCGCGGCTTTACACCGTGCGGCTGGAGGACGAGCAACGGCACTTGATGCACACGCTGGGGCTGGATCGCGCCGCGAGCACCACGGTGCGCGAGATCAAAGCCCCCATGCCGGGCCTTGTGCTGAAATGGATGGTGAAGGAGGGCGACACCGTGAAGAAGAACGACCCGCTCCTGATCCTCGAGGCCATGAAGATGGAGAACGTGATCAAGAGCCCCGGCGATGGCCGCCTCAGGCGCGTGCATGTCCAGGAACGCAGCGCAGTGGAGAAGGGCGCCTTGCTGTTGAGCTTCGATTAAGACCCGGTTGCCAATGAAGACCTTGAAGAACCTCCTGCTCGCGCATGGCGTGATCGCAGGTTGCCTTTTGTTCACGGCGTGTGAACAGCCCGCCGCCGAACAGGATCCCGCCCCCGCATCCGACCCCGCAACCACTTCCCCGCCCGTTGCACAACGAACGGAAGTCGCGCCCGGGGAATTGAACTACGCGGACGCCATCGCACCCCCCGGGGCGAAGGTGAAGGTCGGGTCGCGACCCTTCGGATATGCGGCACCCACCGCGGCGCTGAAGCTGACCCCATCGGTGGACCACAACAAATTGATGTGTGAATACCGCACGGAGGTCACCGATTTCGATCTCGGCGCGCGCACGCGCGATGCGGGAGAACGGGGGTGTTACGACGATCCCAAGGGCCAGTACGTGCATGTGATCGTGAACAACCGTGATCAATACGATGTGCGCGACGCCGCGTTCGCAGTGCCGGTGAACAAGGGGCGCGACTATGTGCTCTCCTTCCTGGCGCGCTCCTATGGCGAGAGCGTGAAGGACCTGAACGCTTTCCAGAACAATGAACTAGTGGTAGCGGGTGATCCGGGAGGTGAACCGAAGTTCTTCTGGGGCCAGGAGGCAACGCTGTTCTACTACCGGCCCTACGGCACCTATTCCCTGGGCGAAGGCAAGCTGGTACTGCTCGATTTCTATCTGTTGAACTGCACGCCCGCGCCGGGCGGGTACGGTGTTCGCGCCACCATCGATGGTGACGCCTTCCTGCTCACGCGCTGGGCGCCATATTTCATCGAAGGCCTGGCGCCCGGCGAACACACCGTGCGCCTGGAGTTGCTCGATCCCTCCGGGAAGTTGGTGCCCGGGCCGTACAACGATTCCGGCGTACGGACCTTCAACGTGACCGGGTGACCCCGGCGGTCACTCCTCCACGAGCTCGATATCGAAATCGACCAGGTCGACGAACTGCTGCACGCGGTGGTCGATGTCCTCGCGCTTGATCTCGAGCAGGCGTTGGATGCCGAACCGCTCGCAACAGAACGAAGCCAGGGCCGAACCCACGATGATCGCCCGCTTCAGGTTGTCGAAGCTGTGGTCCTGCGTACGGGCCAGGTAACCGATGAACCCCCCGGCGAACGTGTCGCCTGCGCCGGTGGGGTCGATCACATCCTCCAGGGGCAGGGCGGGGGCGAAGAACACGCGGTCCTCGCTGAAGAGCAGCGCGCCGTGCTCGCCCTTTTTCACCACCAGGTAGCGCGGGCCCATGGCCAGGATCCTGTTGGCGGCTTTCACGAGGCTGTGTTCTCCGCTCAGTTGCCGGGCCTCCGCATCGTTGATGGTGAGTATGTCCACGCGCGCGATCACTTCACGCAGCTTGGGCAATGCGCTGTCCATCCAGAAATTCATCGTGTCCATGCACACCAGTGCGGGGTCCTTCACCTGGTCGAGCACCTTGGCCTGTACCATGGGATCGAGGTTGCCCAGCATCACGTACGGTGCGCCCTTGAAGTGTTCAGGCAGCGTGGGGTCGAGGTCGAGCAATACGTTCAGCCGGGTCTCCAACGTATCGCGGGAATTCATGTCGTAGTGGTAGCGCCCCGCCCAGAAGAAGCTCTCCTTGCCCTGGAGCACCTCAAGCCCCGCCAGGTCGATACCCCGCCCGCGCATGGTGGCCATGACCTCCTGCGGAAAGTCCCCGCCCACCACGCTCACCAACCCCAGCTCCTCCAGGAAGAACGAAGCGGCGAGACTGATGTAGGTAGCGGCGCCGCCCACCACTTTATCGGCCTTGCCGAACGGGGTTTCGATGCGGTCGAAGGCGACGGTGCCGACGGTGA
>CAZFAW010000252.1:0-4582 GCA_964517015.1 uncultured Chryseobacterium sp. | reverse complement strand
ACACCGTACTTGATGGTCTTGAAGATGTTCTTGATCCCACCACCGTGCAGCCAGTAGACATCGGTGAGGTTGGGACCCACGTTCCCTTCGCCATTCGCCATGTGACAGGCCACGCAGTACTGCGTGAAGATCCCCTTGCCGGAGGCGATCACGGCTGCGTCCTTGTTCTCCGTCACGTTGTTCTCGTCCACCAGGTTGGTGAGCGTGGCCATGTATGCGGCCACGTCGGTCTTGGCTTGATCCATTTCCTGGGTGTACAGGGTCTTCTGGTCCGGCCAGATGTTGATCACATGGAGGTTCACCAAATAGACCACGCCCCAGATGATCGAGCCGTAGAACAACCAGAGCCACCACGGCGGGAGCACGTTGTCCAGTTCCTGGATCCCATCGTAGTCGTGGTGCATCAGCACGTCCTGCTCACGTTCGGCTTCCACGCGCCGGGTGAGCAACCGCATCATGCGTTGCCATGCCGTGGGCCCTTCCACCGCCACGGCCTCGCCGGTCTCGGTGGAAACGGCCGTCGAGAGGGCGCCCGTCATGCCGCGCAACAACGCGAGTTGGAGCATGAGGATGATGAAAAGGAAGATGTTGATGGCGACCAGCCACCAGAACAACTCCATGCTCTCGAGCTTGCCGGTATCGCCGGCGTAGGCCTGTGCCTGCGCGGGGTGCGTGCTGAACAACAGCAGCGGCAGCAGCACGGCGATGGGGCCGCCCTTGCGCAGGCGTTGCATCCACGCCGCGCTGGGCCCGATCAACGTGCGCATGACCCCGGACAAGCCCACGATGAAGACCATCTGTAGGATCGCCGCGCCTAGCAGCACATAGTTCACCTCCATGGGCATGCCGGCACCGGCGGCCGTGGGAGCGGCGGTGGGAGCCGCGCCCTGGGCGAGCGCGGACAGGGCGGTACCTGCGGCGACGAAGGTGGCCAGGGAGCGCGTGAAGGCCTTGGTTTCAGTGCGCATGATCGATCTGGTGTTGGTTGGCTTCCTCCTTAAGGGGCAATGCGGACATGTGCGTGATGTGCGCACGGCTGACCGAACGCACCCACCAGAGCATGGCCACGAAGAACCCGAAGAAGATCACGAACGAGAGCACGGGGTAGAGCCCCACGCCCGCGATGGTGTCCAAATGGTGCTGGATGAACTTGAGCATGGTTCAGGGTTTGGCGGCCACCTTCTGAGCCGGTTTCTCGATGTCGCTGCCCAGGCGCTGGAGGTAGGCGATCAGTGCGATGATCTCCCGATCGGCCACCGCATCGATCCCGTCCTTCTTCAAGCTGGCCTGGATCGCATTGGCCTGTGCGTTCAGGTCCGCGTTGGCAAGGCCTTCGAACCCATCCTTGTACGGCACGCCCAGGGTGCGCATGGCGCCGATCTTGGCCGCGGTGGTGCTGGTATCGAGCACGTGCTCGTAGAGGTGCGGGTAGGGCGGCATGATCGAGCCAGGGCTCATGGAGCGTGGGTCGAACATGTGGTAGTAGTGCCAGCTATCGGGCTTGCGGAGCTTGGAGTAACCCTCGCGGAACAGGTCCGGTCCGGTGCGCTTGCTGCCCCATTGGAAGGGGTGGTCGTAGACGTACTCGCCCGCCTTGCTGTATTCGCCGTAGCGCTCGGTCTCACTGCGGAAGGGCCGCACCATCTGGCTGTGGCAGGTGTAGCAGCCCTCACGGATGTAGATATCGCGACCCTGCAGTTCCAGCGGCGTGTACGGCTGCACGCTGGCGATCGTGGGTATGTTGCTCTTCACCAGGAAGGTGGGCACCAGTTCGAAGAGGCCACCGATGGCCACCAGCACCAGGCTCACCACCAGCATCTGGATCGGCCGCCGCTCGATCCAGCGGTGCCAGTAGCCTTTCTCGTGCGCTTCGACCAGTTTCTCCAGGGCCGGTGCCTCGGCATCTTCGTTGGCCACGAGGCTGCCGCTCTTCACCGTACGCCACACGTTGTAGATCATCATGAACGCGCCGGCCAGATAGAGCGTGCCTCCCAGTGCGCGCAGCCAGTACGCGTACTTGATCTGCAGCACCGTGTCGAGGAAGTTCTTGTACACCAGATAACCGTCCGGGGTGAACTGTTTCCACATCAGGCTCTGGGTGAACCCGGCGAAGTACATCGGGATCGCATAGAAGGCGATGCCGAGGGTGCCGATCCAGAAGTGCGCATTGGCCAGTCCCTTCGAGTAGAGGCGCGTGTTGAACAGGCGCGGTACCAGCCAGTACACCATGCCGAACGTGAGGAAGCCGTTCCAGCCGATGCCGCCGATGTGCACGTGGGCGATGATCCAATCGGTGAAGTGCGCGATGGCGTTGAGGTACTTCAAGCTCAGCAGCGGTCCTTCCAGCGTGGCCATGCCGTAACAGGTCACCGCCACCACGAAGAACTTGAGCACGGGATCCTCGCGCACACGGTCCCACGCTCCCCGCAGCGTGAGCAGGCCGTTGAGCATGCCGCCCCAGCTCGGCGCGATCAGCATGATGCTGAACACCGTGCCGAGGCTCTGGGCCCAATCCGGCAGCGCGCTGTAGAGCAGGTGGTGCGGGCCCGCCCAGATGTAGATGAAGATCAGCGCCCAGAAGTGGATGATCGAGAGCTTGTAGCTGTACACCGGGCGATTGGCGGCCTTCGGCAGGAAGTAGTACATGAGGCCCAGATAGGGCGTGGTGAGGAAGAAGGCGACCGCGTTGTGACCGTACCACCACTGCACCAACGCGTCCTGCACACCGGCGTACCAACTATAGCTCTTCAGGAACGAAATGGGCAGCTCGAAGCTGTTCACGATGTGCAGCATGGCCACCGTGACCCAGGTGGCGATGTAGAACCAGATGGCCACGTAGAGGTGGCGTTCACGGCGCTTGAGGATGGTGCCGATCATGTTGATCCCGAACACCACCCAGATCAGCGCGATCAGGATGTCGATCGGCCATTCCAGCTCGGCATATTCCTTCCCCGTGGTGATGCCCAAAGGCAGGGTGACCGCCGCGCAGACGATGATCAACTGCCAGCCCCAGAAGTGCAGGCGGCTGAGGAAGTCGCTGAACATGCGCGTCTTCAACAGGCGCTGCATGCTGTAGTAGACCCCGGCGAAAATGCCGTTGCCCACGAAGGCGAAGATCACCGCGTTGGTGTGCAGCGGGCGCAGCCGGCCGAAGGTGAACCACTCGGCGGCGTTCAGCCCGGGGATCACCAATTGCAAGGCGACGATCAGGCCCACCAGCATGCCCACCACGCCCCAGAGGATGGTGATGAAGAGGAAGTTCCTGACGATCCTGTTGTCGTACTGGAAACGCTCGATCATGGGATCAGGGATGTTCGTTCGTTGGACGTTCGGGTTCGTTCAGCATGCGCACGGCGGGCGAGCGATCATCATCGAACTGTCCCGTGCGCGAGGCCCAGAGGAAGGCCGCCAGGAAGACCCCGGCCACGGCGCTGCTCGCTGCGATGAGGAGGAAGATGACGGTCATCAGGCCACCGGCTTGCGCTGCGAAACTGCCAGCCCGCGATCGCCCGGCCCGTGAGGGGGATCAGGCCCGTGTATGACTTTCGTCAGCTATTCCTGCGGTCCGTTCCACGGGCGGCCAGCCACACGGCCAGCGAAACGAAGCCCACCACGCTCACCGAGCTGAGGGGCATGAGGATCGCCGCCAGCAACGGGGTCATGTGCCCGCTCACCGCGAAGGAGACGCCCGTGAGGTTGTACACCAGCGATACACCGAGGCTGGCCAGCACGATGCGGTGCGCGCGGCGCGCCAGGCGCATCATGCGCGGAAGGTCCTCCAGGGATCGTGCATCGAGTATGGCATCGCTGGCGGGTGTGAACGCCGCACTGCTCTCGCTCACCGTGATGCCCACATCGCTCTGCGCCAGGGCACCCGCGTCGTTCAATCCATCTCCCACCATGAGCACGCGACGGCCTTCGGCTTGCAGGGCCTTCACGTAACGGGCCTTGTCATCCGGGGTGCAGTTCACGCGAACACGGTCCGGTGCGAACATCGCCGCCACTCCCACATCCACGGTGGCATCGCCGGTGAGCAGGCAGGCCGTTGCCCGGCCACCGATCGCGCGCACCGCAGTGTCCATGCCGTTCCGGGTCTGCTTCCGCAACAGATAGGCGCCGCGATGCACACCTGCGATGGTCACATGCACTTGGGCTTCGCCTTGGGCCACCTCGACCGGTGATCCACCGCAATAGGCCGCACTGCCCATCCGTACGGGCGTTCCATCCACCGTGCCCGAGATCCCTTGCCCGGCATGCTCCGCCACCGCATCGGCCGCACGCACCTCACCGGAAAGGGTGCGATAAAGGGCCGCACTGAGCGGGTGCGTGCTGTTCCGCGCCAGCGACCGGACCAGACGGGTCTCGACCGCGTCAAGTTCCATTCCCGTGGAACGGACCGACCACGCTTCACGTGCGGTGAGCGTGCCGGTCTTGTCGAACACCACCGTGTCCACGCGCGAGAGGCGTTCCACCACTTCCGCATCGCGCAGGAACAGGCCTTTGCGACCGAGGAGGCGGATCGTGTGGCCGTAGGCGAACGGCATGCTCAAGGCGAGCGCGCACGGACAAGCCACGATCAGCA
>CAZFAW010000251.1:0-4584 GCA_964517015.1 uncultured Chryseobacterium sp. | reverse complement strand
GGAAGCACCGGCAAGCCCAAGGGCGTGGTGCACACCTGTGGCGGGTACATGGTGTACGCCGGCTACACGTTCGCGAACGTGTTCCAATGCGAGGAGAACGACGTGTTCTGGTGCACGGCCGACATCGGGTGGATCACGGGCCACAGCTACATCGTCTACGGACCCTTGCTGAACGGGGCCACCTCGCTCCTGTTCGCCGGCATTCCCACCTGGCCCGACCCCACGCGTTTCTGGCAGGTGATCGAGAAGCACGGGGTGAACCAGTTCTACACCGCGCCCACGGCCATCCGTTCGCTCATGGCGGCCGGCAGCGATCTGCCGGAGCGCTTCGCCATGCCCAGTTTGAAGTTGTTGGGCAGCGTGGGCGAACCCATCAACGAGGAAGCATGGCACTGGTACCACGAACGGGTGGGCAAGAAGCGGTGCGCGGTGGTGGATACGTGGTGGCAGACCGAGACCGGCGGGATCCTGCTCAGCGGCCTCGGTGGGCACACGCCCATGAAGCCCGCGCACGCCGGTCTGCCGCTCCCGGGCGTGCGCCCGATCCTCGTCGATGCACAGGGCAACGAACTGCACGGTGAGACCGAAGGCCACCTGTGCCTGGACTTCCCGTGGCCATCGATCATCCGCACCACCTGGGGCGACCACGAACGGTGCCGTCTGAACTACTTCGCCCAGTATCCCGGCAGGTATTTCACCGGCGACGGCGCCCGGCGCGACAAGGACGGGTTCTTCCGCATCATCGGGCGCGTGGACGATGTGATCAATGTGAGCGGCCACCGCATCGGTACGGCCGAAGTGGAGAACGCCATCGATGAGCACCCCGATGTGGTGGAAAGCGCGGTGGTCGGCTTCCCGCACGACATCAAGGGACAGGGCATCTATGCCTTCGTGATCTGCGACCACGAACGCGCCGACAAGGAGGTGTTGCGTGCCGAGGTGATCGCCACGGTGGAACGCATCATCGGCAAGATCGCCCGACCCGACCGCATCCAGTTCGTGAAGGGATTGCCCAAGACGCGTAGCGGCAAGATCATGCGCCGCATCCTTCGCAAGATCGCCGAGGGCGAGACCGCCGACCTGGGCGATACCAGCACCCTTCTCGATCCCGGCGTGGTGGACGAGATCAAGGCGGGGGCGGCATGACGCGGCCACCTGCGGAACGCGCCCTGCCGGCATGCTTGGGTATTTTCGCCGCCGCATGAGCACCGTCATCGTCACCGGAGGAGCGGGCTTCATCGGTTCGCACACCGTGGTGGAGCTTGCCGCGGCGGGCTATGACCCGGTGATCGTGGACGATCTGCGAAACTCCGACGAGCGCGCCGTGCGCGGGATCGCGCACATCATGGGCCGTGGGCCGCGCATCCATCGGATCGATTGCAACGATGCGGAAGCCATGGACCGGGTGTTCCGGGCGCATGCGCCGGTGCACGGTGCGATCCATTTCGCCGCCTACAAAAGCGTGAACGAGAGCGTGGCGGAGCCGGAGAAGTATTTCGCCAACAACGTGGGGTCGTTGAAGGTGCTGCTGGCCACCATGGATGCGCATCACGTGGGCCGCCTGGTGTTCAGCAGCTCGTGCACCGTGTACGGCCAGCCGGCGCACATGCCGGTCACGGAGGAAGCACCGGCGCACAACGCCAGTTCGCCCTACGGCCAGTCCAAGGTGCAGTGCGAGGACCTGTTGCGCGACCGGGCGCGCACGCACGCGGCGGCCAAGACGGTGATGCTCCGGTACTTCAATCCGATCGGTGCGCATCCCAGCGGCCACATCGGCGAACTCCCCCTCGGCGTTCCGCAGAACCTGGTCCCCTACATCACGCAGACCGCCGCGGGGATGCACGAACGCGTGGTGGTGCACGGCACCGACTACGGCACGCCGGACGGGTCGTGCGTGCGCGACTTCATCCATGTGGTCGACCTGGCGCGTGCGCATGTGCGGGCGCTGGAATGGATGGAGGAGCAGCGCGCGCCGCTGTGCGAGGTGTTCAACCTGGGCATGGGCCGCGGGGTCAGTGTGCTGGAGGCTTTGAAGACCTTCCGCGAAACCTCGGGCGTGGAGGTGCCGTGGAGCGTGGGCCCCCGTCGGCCCGGCGATATCGCCGCGATCTGGGCCGATACCAGCAAGAGCCGCGAAGTGCTCGGATGGGCCGCGCGGTTGACGGTTAGCGATGCACTGCGCGATGCCTGGCACTGGCAACAGCGGCTCATGGGACCCGCGCGCACCTAGTATCACGTTCCGGTTGTGGATAGTTGCCCGCGATCACCGCGTCGGGGGGCCTCTTCGTTGGGCACATTTACGGCAACTCCAGCGGCATGTCCCCACAGCGCGATCACGTCGGGCCGATCCTGATCCTCGGCATCCTGTTCTTCATTTTCGGGTTCGTGACCTGGTTGAACGGTCCGCTCATCCCGTTCATGCGGATCGCCTGCGAGCTCACGGATTTCGAAGCGTCCATCGTGGTGCCGTTCGCGTTCTATGCTTCCTACTTCGTCATGGCGCTTCCCTCCTCGGCGGTGTTGAAGCGCACCGGCATGAAGAACGGGATGGTCCTGGGCCTGGTGATCATGGCCGTAGGCGCCTTCCTCTTCGTTCCCGCGGCCAACCTGCGATCCGCGGGGATCTTCCTCACGGGCTTCTTCACCATCGGCACGGGCCTGGCGCTGCTGCAAACCGCCAGCAATCCGTACATCACCGTGGTGGGCCCGATCGAGAGCGCGGCGAAACGCATCAGCATCATGGGCATTTGCAACAAGGTGGGGGGGATCGTGGCCCCGTTCATCCTGGGGGCGTTGATCCTGGTGAACGCGGACCAGTTGAAGGCCGACCTGGCGCAGGTGGAAGGGGCTGCGCGGGCCGCGCTGCTCGACGAGCGCGCGCGCCTGGTGATCGTGCCTTATGTGGTGCTGGGCTGCTCCTTGCTTGCGGCGGCGTTGTTCATCCGGCTCGCACCCCTGCCGCCGCTGCCGCAGGAGCGCACCTCGGAGCCTCTGCCGGCCTCTCCGGTATGGCAACATCCGCAGTTGATCCTCGGGGTGGTGGCGCTCTTTGTCTATGTGTGGGCCGAGGTGCTCGCGGGTGACAGTATTTCCGTTTACGCCGAGCGGCTGGGTACACCGCTCGACATCGCGAAGACCCTCACCAGCCTCACCCTCACCTCCATGCTCGTGGGCTACATCGCGGGGATCCTGCTCATTCCGAAGTACCTCTCGCAATCGAAGGCGCTCATGGCCTCCGTCCTGCTCGCGCTCACGTTCGTGGTCGGGATCCTGCTTGCCGATCCCGCCACGCTGGTGCGGGTGTGGGTCCCCGACCTCTCCGGCGCCGCGACCGGATCGGTGGAATTGCCGCTCACGGTGGTGATGGTGGCGCTGCTCGGCCTGGGCAACGCGCTCATGTGGCCCGCCATCTGGCCACTGGCCGTCGATGGCATCGGCGGTGCGTTGCGCACCGGATCGGCCCTGTTGATCATGGCCATCCTGGGCGGTGCGCTGGCCATGCCGGTGTGGACGGCCATGTCGCCGGACAAGTCGGTCCTGGCATCGCAGAACGCCTATGGCTTGCTGGTGCCGTTCTATCTGTTCATCGGCTGGTACGCCATGGCGGGCCATCGCATGCGCAGGTGGGGCGGGGCCTAGGCCTCAGTGTTCCACGACCCCGGGCACGGCCATGCGCTGCGCGCCGCAGGCCAACCGAAGCACATAAGCGCCCGTGGGCGGTGCGGTGGCCTTCACTACGGCCGCGCCCGCGTTCCACACCACGGCGAAGGTGCCGAACGAACGCCCGGCCGCATCGATGGCTTCCACCGAACCGGGTCCTTGGGCGCCATCCCAGCGCACGTCCAGTTCGGTGCCGAGCCAAACGAACGAAGGCGGATCGTGCGGGTCGGGGCCCGGCGGATGCGGGCCGGCCATCAGCGGCGTGCGGCAGAACGTGTAGTGGTCGATCAGCGTGAGGGCCGAGCCCATGCTGTCGGTGCGGAACCCTTGCAGTGTCACGCAGATCTCTTCGCCATCGTCGTTCACCAGCACCTGGCCGAACTGCCCGTGCGCGGCCGTGGGGTTGGGGAAGTACCCGCCTTGATCGTACGTGCCGCCTTTGTAAGAACCCCCTCGGTTGATCGCCGCGGCCTGGAACACCGGGTACTTCCACGGATCGTTCTGCCCCGTACTGAAATCGCCGTTCGCCCCGCTGTCGATCGCCAGCATGTGGGCATCGCCGCAGAGGATCAACAGGTCGCGGATGCCGTTGTCGCGCAGGAAATCGCACAGGTCGTTCCGTTCACCGGGCTGGCTGCCCCAGTTCTCCGGTGATCCGATCGCGTTCCAGGACAGGCTCGTGACCCACACGGCGAGCAGGCCGTTCTTTTCCGCCTCCAGGAGCTCCGCCCGCAACCAGGCATGCTGTCGTGCATCCATCATGGCGCCGCCTGTTTTCGTGCTGCGCATGTCGCTCACGATGAAGTGCACGCGTCCGATCGTGAAGGACTGGTACACGGGCATGGTGTCGGCCGGGTATGCGAGCGGGTAGTGCGGCACGTATTCGCGGTAGGCCTGGAACGCCGCATAGCGCCCCGGTGCAGT
>CAZFAW010000250.1:0-4600 GCA_964517015.1 uncultured Chryseobacterium sp. | reverse complement strand
GCTTGGTGCCGCCGGTATCGGGCGCGGCCATCAGCAGGTCTTTCAAGCCCATCTGCTTGATGTGCGGCAGGAAAATGGTGCTGGCGAACAGGTGGTCCACCGGCACTTCGAAGAATCCTTGGATCTGGTCGGCGTGCAAGTCCATGGTCATGATCCGGTCCACGCCGGCCGCCGTGAGCATGTTGGCCACCAACTTGGCGCCTATGCTCACGCGGGGTTTGTCCTTCCGATCCTGCCGTGCAAAACCGAAATAGGGGATCACCGCCACGATGCGCTTCGCGCTGGCGCGTTTCGCCGCGTCCACCATCATGAGAAGCTCCAGCAGGTTGTCCGCTGGCGGGAAGGTGCTCTGCACGATGAAGACCAGGTCGCCACGAACGGTCTCTTCGAAACTGGGCTGGAACTCCCCGTCGCTGAACCGATCGAGGATGACCTCACCCAAGCGTTCGCCGCTGGCCTGCGCGATCCGCTCGGCCAGGTACCGTGTAGCGGTACCGCTGAAGATCTTGGCGGGCTCGGTCATGGCAACCCCTGCGGAAAAGGGTCGCAAATGTAGCCAACGCCCCCGGTTTTCAACAGGTGTTGGTGGAGGGGTTCTTCACGATCCCCCGGCCTGCCCGTTCGGTGCGCAGGTCTCTTTTTAGCGCAGGTGGGGTGTCGGGGAAGCCGCTGACGGCCAGTGGGTTGTGCTTGGGCGCTTGGCGCGGATAGGCCGACCGGTCGCGCGTCGGGCGCAAACCAACCAATCCCAGGGATAAGGCGCCTGCATCCACTTGGGAGGGTGCGCGAACTCCGTGCTCCAGTCGTATTCGAGCTTCTCGGGCTCGTCCGCATCGAAGCCATGGGATCTCAACAGGTCCGAGATCTCCTCGCGCAAATAGTGCTTCGTTGGGGCACCGTCGATCATCACCACGCCGTGTTCCATGGCCGGAGTGGCCGACGGCGCACGAGCCACACCGATGCGTAGGTCCCATTGCGCTTGCCGGTGGCGGGTCAAAAGGGCGGATTCCACCGAAGGCACCACCAGGATCAATCGGCCGCCCGGCTTCACGCAGGCGCACATGTGCGACCACATGGCCATGCGTTGGGGTAGATCGGCGAGCAACAAGGTGTTGATGCACAGCACCAGGTCCACGTCAGGAACGGGCACCGGGTCACGCGTGAGGTCGTTGTACAGGTAGTCCACGTTCTTCAGCCGTCGGTGCTTGCGCCGGGCGATGGCCAGGCATTCAGTGGAGAACTCCACGGCATGCACATGCCCGAAGTGGGCGGCCAGCAGGGGCAGTGTACGCCCGATCCCGCAGCCCAGGTCGGCAGCCGTGCCTTGCGGTGAGGCGAATCGTTCAACGAGCGCCTTGATCAGGCCTTTGCGGTCGTTCGCCGGTACATTGAAGATCTCCTGCTCGAAGCGAGCAGCGACGGCGTCCCAATCCCTTTCGTTCATGGGAGAACAAAGTAGCGTACTTCAAAGCGGCAGGCCGACCCCGTTCCGTACGTTGTTCACAGGGCGTTGTGCGGTGGCGCTCAGGCCTCGCTCAACTTCAGCATGTTGCTCATGCCCTTTTCCGCCATGGGCATGCTGGCCAGGTTCACCACGAGGTCGCCGGGTTTCACGTGCTTGTGTTCCACGAGGAATTCCTTGATGTCGGCAATGGTCTCGTCGGTGCCCACATTGCGATCGTAGTAGTGGGCGCGTACACCCCAGACCAGATTGAGGCGCGTGAGGATCGTGATGTTGTTCGTGAAGGCATGGATGTTCGCCCGCGGCCGCATGCTGCTGATCTTGAAGGCCGTGTACCCGCTGTGCGTCATGGTCACGATGGCCTTTACGGCCATGGTGTCCGTGATGCTGACCGCGGCATTGCAGATCGCATCGGTCACGGCACGGCCCTTCACACTGGCCTGGACGTGCCGTTCGGGAACGTTGAACATCTCGTCGGAACGCTCCATCTCGGTGAGGATCCGGTCCATCATGCGCACGGCCTCAAGGGGGTATTTCCCCACGCTCGTCTCCGCGCTCAGCATCACCGCATCGGCATGGTCCAGTACCGCGTTGGCCACGTCGTTCACCTCGGCGCGCGTGGGCGATACGTTCGTGATCATGCTCTCCATCATCTGCGTGGCCACGATCACCGGGCGGTGGTGTTGGAGGCAGCGCAGGATCAGGTCCTTCTGGATGAGGGGAACGCGTTCCGCCGGGATCTCCACGCCCAGGTCCCCGCGTGCCACCATCAGGGCATCGCATTCCTGGATGATCGCATCGATGTCGTCGAGCGCCTCGGGTTTTTCGATCTTGGCCACCACGCGCGTTCGCTTTCCCTTGGAGTAGATGATGCGCTTCAGATCGGCCAGGTCGCGGGCTGCCCGCACGAAGCTCAATCCCACCCAGTCCACATCCACCTCCAGGGCATAGTCGAGGTCCGCGCGGTCCTTCTCGGTGATCGAAGGCAGGCTCACACGGGTATTGGGCAGGTTGATGCCCTTGTTCGCGCTCAGTGACCCGCCATTGAGCACGCGGGTTGTCACGTTCTTCTGCCCGTCGGTCTTCACCACTTCGAGGCGCAGCTTCCCATCGTCCAACAGCACGAACTCCCCCTTCTTCACATCCTGGGGGAACAAGGCGTACGTGGTGCTCACCAAGCCCGCGCGCCCCTTCACCTGCTCCGTGGTGATCACAAGTTCGTCGCCCTCCTTCAGTTCGATCGGCCCATCGGCCATCTCGCCTATGCGCAGCTTGGGGCCCTGCAGATCCGCGAGCAAGGCGGTATGCGTGCCCAGTTCGCGATCCAGCTGGCGGATGGTGCGGATCACGGAGGAGTAGAAGTCATATTCCCCATGACTGAAGTTCAGGCGCACGACATCCACGCCGCTCATGAGCAGTTTGCGCAGCATGTCCGGCGGAGAGCTGGCGGGCCCGATGGTGGCCACGATCTTGGTCTTGCGGTCGTTCATTCGGTCAGGCGAGGAGTTCCGGTGCCGAACGTATGCGCTTCGGGTCGATGTTGAACACGGCGAGCACCAGATCCATGTTGCGGACCCGTTCGAGTAGCTCTTCGGCGCGCAAAGGGCCCGCCTCGTCCATGACCAGGAAGAAATCGGCTTGTTTCTGGTCCTTCAGGAGCAGGCGCCCTTCGGACCTGTTGCTGATGAGCGAGAGTCGCGCGCCGCTTTCCTCCTCGGTGTGATCGTAGGCGGTGAACGCACCGCCCGCCTCGTCGGTGATATCGGATCCGCGCCGGGCGAGGGCCACGTTCAAGTGCTTGTTCAACGCCCAGCACATGCGATAGTCGTTCACATGGCTGCTGATCCCGATCACGATCAGGTCGAGTTCTGGTTCGAGGTCCAGCCGGTGCCGGGCCATGGTGCGGTCGGGTCGAGGGGACCCAAATGTACTGGGCCTAGGGCGCCGCGCTGGTCGGGGGTGGGGCAGGGGAGGGCGTACCACCCCCGGCACCATCGCCCGGTGGGTGCTGTTGTCGCTGGCCACCGCTGCGTCGTTGCCCGCCCCGTTGTCCACCACGACGTCGGCTGCGTTTGAGCGGCTCCTGCGCGGCCGCACCTTCTTCCTTGCGTTCGTGATCGTGCCTCGCATGCGGACCGCGGGCATGGATGCTGCGGAAGGCTGCCTGGGCCGCATCCTGTTCCGCCTTCTTCTTACTGTTCCCGCGGCCCGAGCCGCTCGAGCGACCATCGATCAACACATCGCACACATAGAGCTTGCCGCGGCCGCGCTGATGTTCTTCGCGGTGGGTGAACTCGACGCGCTTCCGCTTTTTCTGCCCCCATTCCAGCAGTCGGCTCTTCGAATCCCGGTCCTCCTGTTCCACTTCGGCCATGTCGAAGTTCTCGCCGATCATCCCCAATACCAATTTGCGGGTCCGCTCGAACCCCTTGTCCAGGAAGATCGCACCTATCAGGGCCTCCAGCGCGTTCCCGGGCACACTTGTCTCATGGCCGCTGTTCACGTTGCTCTCGATCACCTTTTCGATCCGTACACGCTTGGCCAGGATGTTCAATTGATGGCGGCTCACCAACTTGCTCCGCATCCGCGTGAGGAAGCCCTCGCCCTGATCGGGGTATTTCTGGAAGAGGAAGGTCCCGACCACGGCATCGAGGATGGCGTCGCCCAGGAACTCCAGGCGTTCGTTGTTCGGAAGATCGGGCCGATCCTCGGGCACCGCGCTGCTGTGGCGCAGGGCCTGGCGGTAAAGGCCCAGATCGCCCGGGGTGATCCCGAGCGTGGTGCGGCACCAGGCGCGCAACCTGCGCTCCTCGGGGTTCGATGCTCGACTGAAAAGGCGGGAGAACAAAGAGGCTAACGGTACTTGCGGAAGACCACCGAGGTGTTGTGACCGCCGAACCCGAAGGTGTTGCTGAGCGCGGCGTTCACCGTGCGCTGCTGCGCCTTGTTGAAGGTGAAGTTCAGCTTGGGATCGATCTCGGGATCGTCCGTGAAATGGTTGATCGTCGGGGGAACGATGTCGGTGTGCACGGCCATGATGGTGGCGATCGCCTCCACCGCCCCGGCCCCTCCCAGCAGGTGGCCGGTCATGCTCTTGGTGCTGCTGATGTTCAGCGCGTAGCTGTGGTCGCCGAAGAG
>CAZFAW010000249.1:837-4625 GCA_964517015.1 uncultured Chryseobacterium sp. | reverse complement strand
GGCCTCAGCTACTACTACCTGCTGGCCAACCTGATCAGCATCCTGCAAATGACCGTTCTGAGTCGCTGGTTCATCGACGAGAAGAAGATGCGCGCCGAACTCCTGGAGAACATGAAGAAGCCGCGCAAGAAGAGCCGCTGGCAGCAACGCCTGGAGGAACTCCAGAAGCAACAGCAGCAGCAACGCCGCCGTTAGGCACGAACTTCGCTCCATGCGGCGCATGATCCCGGTTCCCCTGTTCGCGGCAGGCCTGTGCGCCGTGCTGGCCTGCTCCTCCGCGCAACGTGCTCCCCAGCGTTTCGGCGGGCGCAGCGAAGCCGATTCACTCTTCTATCGCATCGAACGCACACCCTGCTTCGGCCGCTGCCCCACCTATGCGCTGAACGTGTACCGAAGCGGCTACGCCACCTTCACCGGCACACGCAATGTGCCCCTCGTGGGGCCGCATGCGACACGGGTGCCTCACGAAGTCATGGAGAAGATCCTCGCCCAGGCCGAACGCATCGGGTTCTTCGAGATGCAGGACACGTACGACAGCCCCGTAACGGACCTGCCCAGCACGATCGTGCGGGTGGTGAGCGGCGACCGCGACAAGCAGGTGACCGGCCGCCACGGTATGCCGGAGAGCTTCCGGAAGTTCGCGCTGGCTGCGGACAGCCTGCTGATCTCCCTGCCTTGGAAGCCCCTCGAAGGAGCGCGGTGATCGGGCCATCAACCACCGCCCCGTTCATCCCCGGCCGGCCCTCGGCGGCACTTGTGAAAGGCTACTTTTGACCCCCCTCGATCGCGCCACGTCCCTGTTGCCGCGCGGGGCATCCGAACAACCGAACGAACCGAACATGTTGAAACGCACAATGACCCTGGCGGCCCTTCTGCTGGCCGTCGCGCTACAGGCCCAGGAGGGCATGTGGATGCTGAACACGCTCAAGCAGATGAACGAGGCCGACATGCAACGCATGGGCTGCAAGCTCACCGCCGAGCAGATCTACGACATCAATACCAGCAGCCTGAAGGACGGCGTGGTGCGACTGGGCGGTGGGTTCTGCAGCGGCGAAATGGTGAGCGCCGAGGGCCTGTTCCTCACCAACCACCACTGCGGGTTCGACGCCATCCAGAGCGTGAGCACCGTGGAGCACGACTACTTGACGGACGGGTACTGGGCCATGACCCGCGATCAGGAGAAGCCCGCTGAATTCTACGTGAGCTTCCTGCAGCGCATCGAGGACGTGACCGCACGCGTGCTGGGTGCCGTGAACGACGGCATGAGCGAGGCGGAGCGAAAGGGCGCGATCCGCAAATTGGGCGCGGAGATCGAGAAGGAATTCGAGACCGCCCCGCACCTCAGCGCCGACTTCAAGAGCATGTACGACGGCAACGAGTTCTACGTCTACATCTACAAGGATTATCCCGACGTGCGGCTGGTGGGCGCCCCGCCCAGCTCCATGGGCAAATTCGGCGGCGACACCGACAATTGGATGTGGCCCCGCCATACCTGCGATTTCAGCATGTTCCGCGTGTACACCGGCCCCGACGGTGAACCCGCCGAATACGCCGCCGAGAACATACCCTACAAGCCGAAGTGGTTCTTCCCCGTGAGCTTGAACGGCGTGAAGCAGGGCGACTTCTCCATGGTCATGGGCTGCCCCGGACGCACCAACCGCTTCCTCTGCAGCGATGGCGTGAACATGGAACTGGAGATCAGCCAGCCCAGCACCGTGAAGATCCGCACCGAACTGCTGACCCTGATGAAGGCGGACATGGACGCCGACAACAAGGTGCGCCTGCAGTACGCCAGCAAGTACGCCAGCATCGCCAACTACTGGAAGTACTTCATCGGACAGCAGCGCGGCCTGAAGCGCCTGCACGTCCACGACAAGAAGGTGGGCATCGAAGACGATCTGGACGCCTGGATCGCAGCCGATCCCGCGCGCAAGGCCAAGTACGGCGAGTACCGTACCCTGCTGAAGAAGGGGTACGCTGAGCGCAGCAAGTTCCAGAAGGCAGCCACCTACATGAACGAGGCCGCTTTCGGGGCCGAGTTCATCGACATGGCCTTCAACCTCAGTGGCCTACAGGAAGCACTGGCGGCGGAGAAAGTGGACGCAGCGGCGGTGGCCGAACAGGTCGCCGGGATCAAGGAGGCCGCCGACGCCTTCTTCAAGGATTACAACGCCCCCACGGACCGGAAGATCACCGCAGCGCTCTACCGCATGTTGCACGAGGACGTGGATCCCGCCCTTCAGCCCGATATCATGGCCGAGGTGCAGAAGAAGTACAAGGGCAACTTCGACCTGTGGGCGGCCAACCTGTTCAAGACGAGCATCATCGTGGACCGCAAGAAGCTCGATGCCTTCCTGGCGAAGCCCACCCTGAAGGTGCTGCAAAAGGACCCCGGCATGCGCACCATGCAAAGCTGCCTGGACTTCTACCGGGGCAAACTGGGACCCGCCATCCAGGCCGCACAACCCGACATCGACAAGGGCTATCGCCTGATGGTGGCCGCCATGCGAGAGCGCGAACCCAACAAGATGTGGTACCCGAACGCCAACAGCACCATCCGCTGCAGTTATGGGACCGTGGGCGACTACAAGCCCGGCGACGCCATGCATTACGACTACGTGACCACCGCCGACGGGATCCTGGAGAAGGAGGACAACACCAACGAGGAATTCGTGGTGCCCAAGCGCCAGCACGAGATGCTCGTGGCACGCGACTACGGTCGCTATGCCGATGCCGCCACCGGCGAGCTCGTCACGTGCTTCATCAGCAAGAACGACATCACGGGCGGCAACAGCGGCAGCCCGGTGATCAATGCCAATGGCGAGCTGATCGGCATCGCGTTCGACGGCAACTGGGAGGCCATGAGCGGCGACATCGCCTTCGAGCCCGAGCTGCAGCGCACCATCAGCGTGGACATCCGCTACGTGCTGTGGGTGATCGACAAGTACGCCGGTGCCAAGCACCTGGTGGACGAGATGACCCTGGTGACCACGCCGAAGGCCGCGGTGAAGCCCGCCATCATGCCGGAGGTGATCCCCGTGCCGGAAAAGACCAAGAAGGAGGCCCCGCAGAAGAAGGGCTGATCCGCGCAACTGATCGAGCTGAAGAAGGCGGCCTCGATGGCCGCCTTCTTCGTTCCCATAGCTGGCGGTCAGGGCCACATTGTTCTGCGGAACAGGGAACGTCGCATGTTCACCGCTGCGCTGTGGAAGGAAGCTTCGTGCCACACCCTTACCAAGGCGTGGTCGGCGTCCACCGGGTGACGGTGCATCACGATGGCCCAAGGCGCCGCCAAGCGTTCTTCGCGCTAACTTTCCCTTTTCATGCACGACCCGCGCCTCTCCGAAGCCCTGCCCGAACTGCTGCGCGATGGGTTGCTGACACCGGAGCAGGTCGAGCGCATCCGGGCGCGCTACCATGCCGGCAGTGAGCAGGCCGGCAACCGGCAGTTGCTGGTCTTCGCCCTTCTGGGCAGCCTGTTGGTGGGGCTGGGGATCATCCTCATCATCGCCCATAACTGGGATGACCTTTCCCGCCCGCTGCGCACCCTGCTCGCCTTTATTCCCGTCTGGTCTGGTACACGTTGCGTTACAGACCAGCGGTCACCGGCTGGCGCGAAGGCGGTGCGGTGCTGCTGGCCTGCGGGCTCTGCGCCTGCATTGCGCTCATCAGCCAGATCTACCACATCCATGGCGAGCTGAGCGGCTACCTGCTTACGTGCGGCCTGCTCATCGCCCCGTTGCTCTATCTGCCCGGGTCTTTCGTGGTGGCCTTGGGTTACCTGGCGC
>CAZFAW010000249.1:0-827 GCA_964517015.1 uncultured Chryseobacterium sp. | reverse complement strand
GTGACCTGGTATGCCGCGCTGGTCCGCACCGATGGCGGTAGCGAGCTGCCCTGGATGGCCTTGCCCCTGCTGGCCGCCTATGTGCCCTTCCACGTGCAACGGGCCCGGCGTGAAGGCGCGTCCATCGGCTTTTGGTGGCTCAACCTCTTCGCCGCGCTGGCCTTCGGCATCGTCTCCCAGCTCTTTTACCGCGAATGGACCATGGTGCATGTCCTGGGCCTGGTGGCGCTCTCGGCGGCGTTCACGCTGGTCCCCTGGCTGGCGCCACGACCCGAACTACGCACCTGGCCCTGGGTGCTGGTGGGCGGCCTGGGGCAGCTGGTCATCTTCTTTATCTTCAGCTTCCGTGCGGTCTGGGAGGAACTGCTGCGCGAACCCGCCAGGAACATCGGCAGGGACCTTGTTCCCATCAGCATCGTGCTGGCGATCACGTTCGGGGCTTACATCATGGCCGCCCGGCGGCGGAAGATCCTGGAGCGCTGGCCCTATCCCGAAGGCCTTGCGCTGTTCCTTATCGCCTATGTGGCGGGGCTGGCATCGCCCGCCATCGCGGTCATGCTCATCAACCTGGCCCTGCTGGCCATGGGCGTGGTCACCGTGCGGCAGGGCATCGAACGGGGCTCGCTTCGCCGCATGAACCTGGGGCTGGCCGTGCTGAGCCAGACCATCCTGCTGCGCTTCTTCGACACCGACCTCAGCTTCGTGGTGCGCGGCCTTGTGTTCATCGCCATCGGTGTCGGCTTCCTGTTCATGAACCTGCGCCTCGTGCGCCAACGGCAACGCCATGGGGGCACGCATTAAGTGGCTGGCGTTCGCGCTGATTGTGC
>CAZFAW010000248.1:0-4642 GCA_964517015.1 uncultured Chryseobacterium sp. | reverse complement strand
TCGGCCACTTCGCCGATCACCTTCACCACATGGCCGAGGGCGATGTTGAACTGCTCTTCGGACGTGAGATCGCTGTTGTCGATCTCGATGGCATCGGAGGCCTTCACCAGGGGATCGGCCGCGCGATGCGTATCGTCCTCATCGCGGCGGTGTATGTTCTCCAGCACACTGGCGTAGTCCACGTCCACACCCCGGCCCTTCAGTTCGTTGTAGCGGCGTCGTGCGCGCACGTCCGGTCGTGCGGTCATGTACAGCTTCACTTCGGCATCGGGGAAGACGACCGTTCCGATATCGCGGCCGTCCATCACCACACCGCGATCCATACCCATTTCCTTTTGGAGCTTCACCAGCTTGGCGCGCACCTCGGGCACGGGGCTCACGAGGGTCACATGCCGGCTCACCTCCATGTCGCGGATGCGTCCCTCCACGTCGCGTCCGTTCAACCAGGTGTGGCTCCGCTGAGTATGGTCGTCGTGCCGGAACCCGATGTCGATCCCGTCCAGCACACGCAGGAGGTTCTCCTTGTCGAGCCGCCCCTCCTTCACCAGGGCGTTCTCGATCACATAGAGGGCCACGGCGCGGTACATGGCGCCGCTGTCGATGTACGTGTAGTGGAGGTGATGCGCCAGTTGCTTGGCCAGGGTGCTCTTGCCGCAACTGCTGAAGCCGTCGATCGCGATGTTGATGCGCTTCACGCGGCCAAGGTAGCCGGGAGCACCGACGCCGGGTGCCGCGCGGGCCGTCAGCCGTCCACCTTCTTGAAGTCGGCGAACCGCATGGCCAGGGTGAAGGTGTTGGTGGTGCCGGCCAGGTGGTATTGCGCGAACCCGTAGCTGATGTGGAGCTTGCTGACCTTGAGGCCCAGGCCGAAGCTCAAACCCACGGCGCCGGGCTTCTCGTCCAGGCGCAGTTCCTCGCGGCGCCGGAAGTTGTATGCCACGCGCAGCATGAAGTTCCGCCCGAACACGATCTCGGCGCTGGGCACCACGTGCAGCTTCGCACGGTCCAGGAAGGTCACCTCGTCCACGATCGTTTCGCCGGTGATCGGGTCGATCTGCGCCTGGGCGTTGGGATCATCGAAGGTGAGGTCCCACTGCTGCAGGTTGTCGAACGAGAGACCGAGCCGGAAGGGCGCGTGGCGGAATTTGTACGTGGCGGCCACCTGGGCCTGGAAGGGCAGCTTCTCCTTCTGGTCGGTGTAGCGCGAGGTCTGGAAACCGATGTTGCGCAGCGTGGCGGCGATGCAGAGGTTGTAGCGGCGCTTGAAGAACACCCCGCCGATGTCGGCCGCCACGCCGGATGACGTGTACGTGTCCAGGTGACTGGCGATGTACTTCAGGTTGGCACCGATGCTGAACACCGAATCGATCGGGTGCGCCGCCCCGATCTGCACCACTTGTTCGTTGGCGCTCCAGGTGCCGATCTGCGTGCCGGTCTCGTCGGTGCGGGGCGCGCTGCCGTAATCAACGTACTGCACCGTGCCTGCGAAGGTGGTCTTGATGCTGTCGCAATGGTGGGCATAGCTCGCGTAGCCCATGTCGATGCCGTCGATCCAGGGCAGGTAGCTCAAGGCCACCTGCTTGCCCATTTCCTTGTTCAGCAGGCCGGGGTTGAAAATGCCCAGGTTCAGGTCGTTGTCGTACAGCGCGTACGGGCTGCCTCCGAGCGCCGCGATGCGCGCCGAGCTGGGAATGTCGAGGATTCGGAACGCCGTCTGGCCGCCCAATTGGGCGCGGCCGTGAAGCGCCATCAGGGAGGCGAGGATGATCGGACCGGTTCGGAACGGATGCATGCGCGGGGGGGAACGCAAAGTAAGCGGGCCTAGTATTCCGTGCCGGTTACCTTGGGGCCATGCGTGCATGGGACCGGTGGATCGGCCTTCCCCTCCTGGTGCTGTTCCTGGTGGCCTGCGGCCCATCGCGCGACGTGGTGGGGCACGGGTTCATCCAGAAACGCAAGTACCGGCCGGGATGGGCGGTGGACATCGGTAGCGGTCATCCACAACACGAGGCTTCTCCACGACGAATGACCTCTCGCTCGATCGCGGTCAGGCCAGCCGGGGAACCGATAGAACAAGTGCCGCTTCAGGGATGCGCGTACCCTGATCCATCCGACGAACCGCTTGCGATGGCCCCGGAGACGGAAGGACAGGGGTCGATCATCGCTCGTTCACCATTTGTTGCCGAAGGGATGGCTCCGGACATGAGCGCCCCGCCCCTTTCCGACGACCGCCCCCTGAACAAGCTGGCACCCACCGCGCTGGCCGTGGTCGTGGGTGGCATCCTGCTTTCGTTCCTCCTGGACACAGGCACTTTTTTCATCATCGGGATCATCGCGGGCTTCGTCCTGTCGCTGATCGCCCTGGGGAGGATCAAGCGGCGGAACGAACGCGGCGAAGGCTACGGCATCGCCGCGCTCACGCTCAGCACGCTGGGCTTGATCGTCCTGTTCCTGGCGCTGATCAGCTATTTGCAGGGCTTCTGAGCTCCTGCTCAGGCCACTTGCAGTGCGTGCTCCACTTTCTCCTTCAGCAAGGCGTGCTTCACCACATCGATCATCTCGGTCACGTAGGTGAAGCGCATGCCCTTGGTGTAGCGCGCATCGATGTCCTCGATGTCCTTCCGGTTGTCCACGCTGAGCACGATCTCGCGGATGCCCGCGCGTTTGGCGGCGAGGATCTTTTCCTTGATCCCGCCCACGGGCAGCACGCGGCCACGAAGGGTGATCTCGCCCGTCATGGCCAGGAACTTGCGCACCTTCTGCTGGGTGAACGCGCTGGCGATGCTGGTGAGCATGGCGATGCCGGCTGAAGGACCGTCCTTCGGGGTGGCGCCCTCGGGTACGTGCACGTGCACGTTCCAGCGCTTGAACACATCGGCGTCGAGGCCCACGATGCTGCTGTGGGCCTTGAGGTATTCCAGCGCGAGCATGGCGCTCTCCTTCATCACATCGCCCAGGTTGCCGGTCAGCGTCAGCTTTCCCTCGCCCTTGGTGATGCTGGTCTCCAGGAAGAGGATGTCGCCACCGGTGGGGGTCCAGGCCAGGCCCGTGACCACACCGGCCACGTCGTTGCCCTGGTACTTGTCGCGCGCGTGGCTGGGCCCGAAGATCCTCACCAGGTCCTCGATCCCGATGGTGATCTCGAATTTCCTGTTCATGGCGATCTGCTTGGCGCGGTAGCGCACCAGCTTCCCGATGCGCTTCTCCAGGGTGCGCACCCCGCTCTCGTCGGTGTACTGGTCTATGATCGCCTCCACCAGACCTTCGGCCAGCTTGATCTGCTTGGCCTTCACCCCGTTCTCCTTCAATTGCTTGGGCAGCAGGTGCCGCTTGGCGATCTCCAGTTTCTCCTCCAGCGTGTACCCGTTCACCTCGATGATCTCCATGCGATCGCGCAGCGCGGGGTGCACGCTGCTGAGGCTGTTGGCCGTGGCGATGAACATCACGCGGCTCAGGTCGTACTCCACCTCCACGAAGTTGTCGTGGAAGGCGTTGTTCTGCTCGGGGTCCAGGATCTCCAGCAGGGCGCTGGCGGGATCGCCGTGGAAGTCCTTTCCCACCTTGTCGATCTCGTCGAGCACGAAGAGCGGATTGCTGGTGCCCGCCTTCTTCAGGTTCTGGATGATGCGGCCCGGCATGGCCCCGATGTAGGTCTTGCGGTGGCCGCGCAATTCGGCCTCGTCGTGCAGGCCGCCCAGGCTCATGCGCACGTACTTGCGGCCAAGCGCCTCGGCCATGCTGCGGCCCAGGCTGGTCTTGCCCACGCCCGGCGGGCCGTACAGGCAGATGATCGGGCTCTTCATGTCGCCCTTCAACTTCAGCACGGCCAGGTGTTCGATGATCCGCTCCTTCACCTTCTCCATGCCGAAGTGGTCGCGATCCAGGATCTTCTGGGCCTTCTTCAGGTCGAAGACGTCGGTGCTGTACTCGCCCCAGGGCAATTCGAGCAACAGTTGCACGTAGTTGTGTTGCACGCTGAACTCCGCGCCGGCGGGGTTCATGCGCTGCAATTTGCCCAGTTCCTTCTCGAAGGTCTCGGCCACCTTCTCGCTCCACTTCTTCTTCCCGGCCTTGCGCCGCATGTCCTCGATCTCCTGCTCCAGCGGGTTGCCGCCCAGTTCGTCCTGGATGGTCTTCATCTGCTGGTGCAGGAAGTACTCGCGCTGCTGCTTGTCCACCTCGGTGCGCACCTTGCTCTGGATCTCGTTCTTCATCTGCAGCATCTGCAGCTCCTTGGTGAGGTGTTGCAGCAGCAGTTTGGTGCGCTCGCGCAGGTCGGCCACCTCCAGCATCTTCTGCTTCTCGGCCACCTCCGCGTTCATGTTGCTGGAGATGAAGTTCACCAGGAAGCTGGGCGAGTCGATGTTCTTGATCGCGAACTGGGCCTCGGTGGGGATGTTGGGGCTCTGCTTGATGATGTCCATCGCCAGGTCCTTCAGCGAACTGACCATGGCGTCGAACTCCTTGTCGCTCTTCTCCGGACGCACCTCCTCGAACTCCTTCACCTTGGCGGTGAAGTAGGGTTCCAGCTTGGCCATCTCCACGATCTCGAAGCGCTTCTTGCCCTGGATGATCGCCGTGGTGCTGCCATCGGGCATGCGCAGCATGCGAATGATCTGCGCGATGGTGCCCACCTTGTTCA